>NZ_MU078695.1 GCF_014078525.1 Nitrosopumilus sp. b3 | reverse complement strand
CAGCTAAAGAAGCACCAAAGAAAGAAGAACCAGCTAAAGAAGCACCAAAGAAAGAAGAACCAGGTAAAGAAGCACCAAAGAAAGAAGAACCAGGTAAAGAAGCACCAAAGAAAGAATAAACAAAACCTCTAAAAAATCATAATTTTAAAAAAATTATTTTATTCTAATTGATACAAGTCTAATTTACAGTCAATACTGCAATCAGGGGTTGACCAATCAAGTGTATCTTCCTGTGGAATCATTCCAAGAGGATCATAGTTGTCAAATTTTGTCATTCCTTGTATTGACGATAACATTACAACTTTTGATTCATCAGAAGTTGAACTCATGTCTATCTGTGAATTACTATCGTTTAGAATTCCGCTTGTAATGTTTGTAATTGAATTTATTACTCCTACTGGTATGTTGCTACCTCCAACCACATACAACATAGAGCGTTTAACTGAATTTGGTGGTGCATTACCATATAGCATTTTTAGTGAATCTCTTAACGAGTCTTCAATATGTTGTCCCTCTTTACTTGTTGTAAGAATATTTGTTTCATTGGATATTTCTGAAGATCCAAGTGATTCTACAACATGCATAATTGCTGAATTTGCAATGTCATAGCATGTTTTAGGACTCAAATCAGGATTGCTTTCTAGTAATGAATCGTTATCTAATACAACTGTACATTTTGAATTCTCTCTGATTCTTTTTAGGGATACGCCAGAATTGAAAATTCTATCTTTTTCATATTTGAATGGCATAATTGCAAATGAAACTAGTCCTTGGTTTTTACACATATCAGATACTACTGGAGCAATGGCTGAGCCTGCCTTGCCTGCTAAATTACTCATTAGAATAACTGTAGAATATCCTTCAATCTTTGATTTTATTTCATCTGATGTATTGTAAGTTGAGCCTCTGATTAATTGCACAGATGGATTTACTACGCCCTCTGTAGAGATATGAATAGATTGTTCTCCTGAAGAGAAATCTTTTTGATCATTGCTAATTAGTAGACAATCTGCACTGAGTGAGTCTTTTGCTTTGATTGCTAATTTTGAGCCTACGCCTCCTAGGCCTATTACTAAAATTGGTTCTTTTACTTGAAAACTCATTCTGATCTTATTTTCTGATTTACATAAAAAACCTTCTTACGTTTTTTTAATCAAATTTTAGATCTAAAAAATTTAGCTTGCGATCTTTCCAACGAGTCTCTTCACAGTAGCATCTGTGATTTCAACTATGTGTGATTCACCAATGGCCACTTTGTCAACAACTGATACAGGCTTGTAAGCAAAATTTCTTCCCTTAATTCCCTCATCTGTCATTTCATCGAATAGTACTCTGCCCTTCCAACCGATCCACTTTCTGTTGGATTCTATTGATAATTTACTGATCTGCTCAAAAATTATCTTTGTTCTTCGTTTAGCTTCTGCTGCATCCAGTTGTTTCAACTCAGCAGCATCTGTACCTGGTCTAGCACTGTATCTAGATAAATTTACGGTATCTGGCTTTGTCTCATCAAGCAGAGAAATTGTTTTCTGAAAATCTTCTTCAGTTTCTGAAGGGAATCCAACTATGATGTCAGTTGAAATTGTAAATTGATTAAATCGCTCTCTTGCCATTTTTACCATTTCTCTAAAAGTCCCTGCTGTGTGGCCTCGTTTCATATCATGCAAAACTTTGTCACTTCCACTCTGAACTGGAATGTGAAGGAATTTGAAGACTTTGTCATTATCATATGATTCAATTAATCTATCCTTAATTCTTGGCATGTACATTGGATTCATCATTCCTACTCTGATCATGAAATCCTCTGGAATCTCTACAACTGCATTTACTAATGATGGCAAATCCGTTCCAATATCAAATCCATAACATCCATTGTCTGTTGATGTCAGCCACACTTCTTTGCATCCCTCTTTGATTTCTGTTTGGACTTGTCTTACAATATCTCCAAGTCTATAGCTTGAAAGATCTCCCTTTGATAATTTAGTCTGACAGAATGTACACTCACTCATACACCCACTTGCAATTTCTACAATCCCAACGGAAGGATTTAGTCTTACTTTTGGTAGTCCAACTTTTGATAAATCAGAGTCTTCCAAAGCAATTTGCTTCCTTCCATTTAGTGTTGAATTGATTATCTGAAGCGTTTTCCCAAGTGAGTTTGGTCCTAAAAGACTAGCTTGATCTGCAAATTTCTCTACACTGGATTGTTCAGCTTTTGGAAGGCATCCTGCAACAATTAGTGGTTTTGATTTTAATGATTTTATTCTATACATCATTTTGTTTGCTGTAGAGTCCTTTACAGAACACGTCACTACTATGTTAAGATCTGATTCAGATGAATTTTCTACTAATGTATGACCACCATTTTGAATCAACCCTGAAATCATTTCAGAGTCACCAAAGCTTGCAGAACATCCGTAAGCTTCTACGAAAATTTTTGCCATACTCTATCCGAAAAGAGAATCGATCTCTTTGTTACTCATTAATTTCTTTGAAACAACAAGCTCCCTGATAGTTTTTCCAGTTTTTAGTGATTCTTTGAAAAGTTCTGCAGATTTTAGATACCCAATCTTTGGAGTTAGCAGTGTAACTATCACTGGACTATTCTCAATGTCTGCACGAAGTTTTTCTTTATTTGCAGTTAGTCCGTCAATTAGATTTGCAGAAAACATTGGTAGGAAATTTTTGAGCATATCTGTTGACTCTAGCATGCATTTTAGCATTCCAGGTAGCATGACGTTTAGCTCAAACTGCCCACTTTGTGCAGCATAAGATACTGAAGTATCATTTCCGATTATGTTAAAGCAAACCATGTTCATGCATTCGGCTAAAGATGGATTTACTTTACCAGGCATAATTGATGAGCCTGCATGAACAGCTGGAATTCCAATCTCTGCTAATCCTGCAATGGGACCTGATGCCATTAATCTAATATCATTTGCAAGTTTTCCAATTTCTAAAGCCAAGTTTCTTAGAGCACTTGATGCATTTGCAACGGCAAATTTACTTTGCAAACCATGCTGCATATCTTTTTCAGGTTTTAATGCAAGTTTTGAAATCTTAGATAATTCCGATATTGCAATCTTTCTATATCCTTTAGGAGTGTTTGCACCAGAACCTACGGCTGTTCCACCTAATGCAACATTTTGTAATTCTTTTTGTGATGATGCAATTTCATTTCTTGCTTTTGTGATTGATGTTACATATGCTCCAAATTCACTTCCCAATGTAACTGGCAGTGCATCCATCAGATGTGTTCTTCCAATTTTCTTAAATGATGAAAATTGTTTTGCCTTCTTTGATAATGATTTAATTAAAATGTCGATTGCTGGAATTGTTTCTTTTAGATTCATCAAAATTGCAACATGCATTGCAGTAGGATAGGTATCATTACTGGACTGTGACATGTTTACATGATCATTTGGATGGAGAAACTCATACTGTCCTTTCTTCTTGTGTAATACTTCTAATGCTACATTTGCAATGACTTCATTAGAATTCATGTTAAATGCAGTACCTGCACCGGAATTGATCATATCGACTACAAATTGGTCTACATGCTTTCCGGACAAAATTTTGTCACATGCTGAAACTATTGCTTTACCTCGTTTTGCATCTATGGCTTTGGTCTTCATGTTTGCAACTGCTGCAGAGCGTTTTATCATTACAAACGACTTTATCAGATTCTCATGGCTTTTGTTACCTGTAACATGGTATTGTTTGATTGCTCTTCCTGTAAATGCTCCATAATATGCGTCAGATGGGATTTTGACTTTTCCCAGCGAGTCTTGATCTAATCTAAATTTCATGCTGACTGTACTCCATTTTTACTTATTATTCATTCTTTTTCTGGAGATTTCATATTTTCATATGAGCATAATGGGAATTATTATATAGGAATCGCTAGTCATCGTGCTTAATGAATAAGCGTGTTAGTATGCTCTTTACAATTGCAGCAGTAGCTGTAATGGGCGCAACCTTATTCGGAAGCACATACACACAAACCCAGATTGCTGGACAATCACTCGATATCAACAAAATGGATGTCGATGTAATTGAACAAATCCATCAAATGGGCGGTTTACAGCTTGTAATGCCTCAAGCATTCGCAGAAACTGATTGTGGTGTTTTGTCAAACTCTGGACGAAAAGTCGTAGAGTTTAATTTGACTGGTGAAAGTGTTGAACTTCCAATTATGGGAGGAAAAACTTACAACGCCATGACCTTTAGTGGACAAGTCCCAGGACCAACACTAAGAGTTACACAAGGTGATGTTGTAAAAATGACACTTACAATTCCAGCAGATGAAGTTACTGGACACGGTAACGACATGCACGCCTCACAAATTTCTGCTGGAGCATTTGAATCTGTCAATCCTGGCGAAACAAGTCAGTATTGTTACATCGCAGAAGCAGCTGGTGTCTTCAAATACCATTGTTCTGGTGTCAAACTAATTGGCATGGACCAACACGTTCTTTCCGGCATGTACGGAATTGCAATAGTTGATCCAGCTAATGGATACAAGAAATTAATGGTTGAGAAAACCAGCGGAAGCGGTGAATTGAAGAGAATGTTCTACAATGCAGATGCATTAGAGTTCCAACTCCAATACAATCAATTGTACCTTACACCTGAAGGCAACTATGATGCCGGAGCAATGTTCAAGCATCATAACACTGCAACAGTTGTTAATGGAATGCAATTCGGTTATGTACCAAACATGGCTCACAACTTACTCGTCAATGGCGATGTAAACAAGAACATCTTTGTAGCACAACCATGGAATGGAATTGAACACAAGCAATACCAATCACAACTCTTGTTTGTTGAAAATAATCAACACGTGAGACTCTTTATCGAAAACCATGGTAACGAACCACTATTCTTCCACATTGTTGGAGAAATCTTGGACAGAGTTACTCAAGGTAACAGAGTACAATCCGCAGCAACTGAAACATGGTTACTCGGTGGATCACAGAACATGATTGTTGACTTGGTCTTTGATGAACCAGGTGCATACGCAGCAGTAAACCATGATTATGCAGCAATTTACACTGGCGCAGCTACAGTATTTGTAGCAGGTGACCCATTCGGCTTGAACCCAGTTCTAGTTGAGAAAGGAGTTATCCCAGCACCAGTAGCATCTTATGCATATGCTTTAGGCAATCCAAGTGATGCTGTCCCACCAATGGGAATGAACAGTATTGCTCATCCTGCACTAAACATTCACGGTTTATACACTGATGAAGTAGCTTCTGAAATGCAAGCAAGTGGCGATTATGTCGCATTATGGGAAGTAATTCCTGTAGTAGCAGAAATCCTTACTTCTTGATCTTTTAACATCTTTTTTTCTTTTTATTTTCTTAATGAATTATATTCTGTAGCTCATTCTCTGATGTTATGGGATTTGACGACTCTGTATTGATATGTGATGAAGTAGATCCCATTTTGAATAAAATTTTAGAAGATAATGGTCTCAAAGTATCTTATGAACCTGAAATTACTCCTGATCAAATAATAGAAAGAATTCCAAATTTCAATATTGTGATTGTTAGAAGTAGAACAACTATTACAAAAGAGATGATCGATAAAGCCGAGAATTGTAAAATTATTGCACGTGTTGGAGTTGGACTTGACAATGTAGATCAAGAAGCAGCTAAAGCAAAAAACATCCGTGTAATTAATGCCGTAGAAGGTGCAATGAATGCCGTAGCTGAATTAGTTTTAGGTTTGATGCTTTCTCTTGCAAGACAAACAGCAAGAGGTGATAGGGCCATTCGAAATGGAGAGTGGCTCAAAAAAGAACTCAAAGGAACTGAACTTAGAGGAAAATATCTCGGAATAATTGGTTTGGGAAATATTGGAAAAAGATTGGGACGACTTGCACGTGCGTTAAATATGAATATCATTGGATATGATGTGGTTCCAATTGATGAAGAGTTTTCAAAAGAAGTTGGATTGATGAAAGCTGATTTGAATACCCTATTGCAAAGCTCTGATTATATCTCAATACATGTCCCACTACTTGATTCTACACATCATCTCTTAGATGCACAAAAAATGTCAACAATGAAAAAGACTGCCAAAATTATCAATACATCTCGTGGTGGAGTTGTTGATGAAGATGCACTTTACAATGCTCTGAAAAATGGAACACTAGGTGGTGCAGCATTAGATGTTTTTGAAAAAGAACCTGCAATTGGCAATAAATTGGCTGAACTTGATAACGTGATCTTGACTCCTCATATTGGTGCTCAAACAAAAGAGGCTCAATCTTTGGCTGCAAATGTTATTGCAGAAAAAATTATTCAGATCCTCCGTGGCGTTATCTAGACTAGAGTATAATTCCTGCCTGAACTTTAAAAATAAGCAAAAAAGCTTGACTTTTACGTGATTTATTCTGGGCTCTTCATTTTTAACGTCTATCTAGAGGTTAAAATATCGTAATGCAAAATATGAATATGGATAAAATGCAATCTGACAAACTAAGGCATTTTCCTAATGTTAATTCTTTGTTGAAACTCTCACTTGGATTAGTACTATTTACAATAATTGCTTCAGCTTTGGTATATGCTGAAACAATATCTGTTGATATTGAAGGTACGTCATATGATATTGATTACACTGCAACTGGAATGACTCTTGATGGCATTGAAGCTGATCTTGATTTTGTTTCATTGATTCTAACTGTAGATGTCCCAGATTCTGATGGGATGTTAGATATTACATTTGAGCGTTCTTTCTTTGATTCAACTTTTGATGGCTTAGATGATGATTTTATTATTTTAGTTGATGGGGATGAACCATCTTTTACTGAAACTGAAACTACTACTCAAAGTAGAACTCTAAGTATTGATTTACCTGCAGGTACTGAAGAAATTGAAATTATTGGTTCAACCTTTGGTGGAACAACAATTCCAGATGAAGAAACCCCAGAAGAAACCCCAGAAGAAACCCCAGAAGAAACCCCAGAAGAAACCCCAGAAGAAACCCCAGAAGAAACCCCAGAAGAAACACCTATTGTGACGCCACCTAAAGTTGAGGAAAAACCAACTGTAACAACACCAAAAGTTCAGTGTGGACCAGGAACCATTCTAAAAGATGGAGCATGTGTACTTGATGAGAGATGTGGACCAGGAACCATTCTAAAAGATGGAGCATGTGTACTTGACTCAACTCCAAAACCATCTGTGACAACTCCACAAGGTGTAGGTAAACAAATGGTAATTTCCTTACTTGTAGCATTTGGTGTTGCAGGTTCTGTTGGAGTGATTTTAGCACTTATTTCTAAAGCAAGTAAAAGTAAAAACTAATCACAAGACAAGTTATCTGAATTCATTATTTTGTCAAAATCAAATCCTGATATCTGCGTTGTAGTTGAATATGGAATCATTCCTATAATTGGAGTATCGATTTGAATAACTGTGATGAATTTGTTTGGATCTAGTCTGATATCTCCACCATCAAACTCAAAATCCAAAGTCATAAAGACATGCTGTGTAGCTGCAATCTCTTCTGATGTAAAAATCCCTGATTGTACCTGTGATGATAATGGATTGATTATCAAAGGATTTACTACAAATGAACCTATGTGCTTTGAATCATAAAATAATGCGACCTCGTATTTTTGAAAGCTGGTCCAAAACGGCATTGTATTGCAGAATTCAATATCCCCATGATTGGACATTGCAAAGAAACTAAATTGACCAGGACCTCCCCATCTATACTCTAATGTCTGTGTTCCAAGAATGTTTAATCCAGAAACCAAAAAAGGAATCACAATTACTATTATTGCAATTCCTGTAATGATTGAATGTTTGTTCATATCTCTTCACTAATTTCTGATGAAAAAGAGATTATTTTTTTATCAATTAAATAGTTTAGATTATTTCCCAAATCTTCATCCGATATTGCTTCTCCAATCCACCAATATCCAACATTTTTCACCCAATCAGGAATTGTTACATCGTAAACATTATTCTCGTTAATTTCAATTGGTATGTTTACCAACTTTCTATCTACATACTTTTCAAATGCATCCATTAGAAATCCATCTGAAATATTTTCAGACAACCAGTTGGCCATTATGGGTTTGATTAATTCTGGAATACATATTGAATCTGAATCAATTAAATTAAATTCTGCAGTAACTTGGACTCCTGAATATTGAACATCTATGAAATATTTTCCTAATGGGAATATTTCTTTTTCAAATGGAATCAGTGATGGAACTGGAGTCTGTAATTCTGTAATTTGAATTGGTATTGCACTGCTACCTTTACCTGATTCATCTCTTATGTGAATAATTGCAGATTCTTCAGTGATTTCAGAAACCTCAATTATGTAAAATAATTTTTCACAATAGGTGTAGGTAGTTTTTTCCAATATTATCTCAACTGAAGGCTCTGCGTGAATACTTGGAATAACTGAAATGATGCTTAATGCCACAAATAATGATAATAAAGTAGATTTTGTTCTCATCCCTCATTTTCTCATACTGTCCAATAAAAATCTCAAATAATTCCTGAGGAATCCTTTTTAATAACTTGGGACTAGTTTTATTATCGAGTTTTCTGCGGAAGCAAAATCTTTGAGTGAGTGAAATTCGTTCACTCAAAGCAATTTTTACAACTTAGCGTTGCTTGGAATAAATTTTTGATTTACAGTTATTAAAGGGGATTTTTTTATGCCTGATATGCCTAGTCATCAAGACAAAATGTGGATCAGTCTTTGGAAGGAAAATGCTCCTGAACTACGTGAACGTGTAGTTGGATGGCGTAAGCAAAATGCAATCACTAGAATTGAAAAACCCAGTAGATTGGAGAGGGCTAGAAGATTAGGTTACAAAGCAAAACAAGGAATCATTGTTGTTAGAATGCGAGTTGGTACTGGTGGTATGAGAAAACAAAGACCAACTGGTGGTAGAAGACCAAAACATCTCGGTGTTACAAGAATCAAAGCAGATGATAACATGAAAACTGTTGCAAATAGAAGAGTTCTTGAAAGATATCCAAATATGAAACTTTTAGGTTCTTACTTTATCTATAAAGATGGAAAACATTATTGGTTTGAAGTTATCTTGGCAGATCCCCAACATCCAAGAATTGCTCAGGATAAAGAATTAAACAGACGAATTCCTCAAACTGCATAAGTTGAAGATATTATTTTCAGTTCCTCTAGTTTTACTATTTGTAATTTTACCTGCATACGGTCAGGCTTTGTCTGATGCAACAGGGTTAGTAAATCGATTGGATATTCAAACAGGTGGTCATACATTTGAAATTGAAACAATTTCTAATTTCAATATACTTGATTTTGATTTTGACCCTGATGAGAAAAGACTGTCTCTGTTCATTAACAGTGGATTAGAAAATAATTTGGGTGAAGTGCTAATTCCTCAAACCCTTTTGGGAGGTAATTTCACATTTTATCTCAACGAGCAACAATATTTTCCAAAAATTAACTCCAATGAAAAAATCTCATTTATCACATTGAATTTTACTGGAAGTGGTGAAAACAAATTGGAGATTTTTGGAACAACCTATCTTCAAGGATTGGAAGAGAAAGATACAGTAACTCAAAATGAGATACCTTCAATACAAAAAGAAGAAACAATTTCTGATTCTCTTGGTTTGGTTATGCTTGTTGGGGTTGTGATTGTTGCAGCAGCATTAATTGCAGTGAAACTAAAGAAAAGAAAGTAATTCATCTAATATTGATACAAAAACTCTAATAATTTAAGATATGAACACATTTTATGGATTATGAAAAATTTTGTTCAGATATTTTAGCTGCTGATCCTAAAATTAGATTTGCTACTGTATATGATGAATGGGCTTCACGTGTTGCAGGTGGGATGCGCGAGGGAGTTGAAAATTTACTTTCCAACCATGCTGAAAATGAATTAGTTAATCTTTCAATTATGGATTGGAAAGCACGAAAAGACATGTCAAAATGGTTGGGCATGACAAAATACACTCTAGGCGAATATGATAAAGTCAAGCGATTTTCATTTTACCTTGGTGCTGAGCATCTGCTTTTGGTTAGTGCTGAAAAAGATGCAGATACTAATGTTGTAGTTGATGAAGTGATCAAACTCTATTATGAAAACCAACCTAAATGATTATTCATGGATAATCCAAAAATTGCTTTGATTGGGGGGTTTGTTACTGTAGTTGCTCTGTCAATCGCACTGCTCTTTTTACGTTGATTTAGTCTTCAGCAATTAATTTCTCAATAATTGATTCTATGTGTCCTGTTTGCCCAAATGACACATCTCTGAGAATTCCTTTTCTATCTACTATTATTGTTGATGGAGTTCCTTGTAATGCAAATTTTTCAAATGTTTCAGCAGAGTATTCTTTTGATTTCATATAGTCTTTGACTCTTTGGATGATCTGATTTTTATAATCATCGGGCTGTGAGTCAAAATCAGGAATTTGCGGATAGATGAACTCCATAATTTTTTCTTGGCTAATCTCACCTGAAGTCTTTGTTAAATTATCCATCCCTAATGGAAATGGAATTTTATAACTTAGCTTGTTTCCATCTTTTAATTGTCCATACATTGATAGCGCATTCTTAGTTTCTCCAATAACTTCTCCAGTTTCTGCAAGCATCTTCAAATTTTCTAATGTATTTTTGTCAAAATCTTCAAATGCTGTTGCAAGACCCAGTACTCTAACTCCGTCATCTTTGTATTTGTTGTAAATGTTAATTGCCTCTGGTAATGCATTCATAAAGCATCCTGGACAATTGACCTGAAATACTTCTAATACCACAATGTGGTCTTTTTCCTGATCAAAGTTTGTTGGTGCACCTTGAACCCATTCTGAAACCCCGAAATTTGGTGCTTTTTGACCAATTACTGCGCTCATGATGCATTCTTGTATTTTTTCCATTAAATACTAACTGCTGAGTGCAGTTTTTTTACACTGAATTATACCTTGAATCTACCTAGATCTTAAAAGAAAGCTAATTCATATTAAAAATCAGGGATCTTTGATTGTTAAAATAAACAAACAATTCGATAAATCTCTCAGAAATGAACTGTATATGTGAGAAAATTCCCAATTGTGCTGATAGTTGATGACTCTCATGCCTTTCGTGTATTCTTTAGGGACACTCTGAAAAGAACTGTAAAATGGGCTCGTATAGTGGAGGCCAAAGATGGATATGAAGGTCTTCAAATGTATCTAAAGCACAAACCAGATGTGATTTTATTAGATTTGAAAATGCCTAATGTTGATGGTTTTAAAGTATTGAAAGCCATTGTTAAAGATAACATGAACACAAGAGTTGTTGTGACTTCGGCATATGTTGGTGATCAAACTAGCATCAATGAACTAATGAAAATGGGTGCCTTTAGTTATCTTCCAAAACCCATGAATCGAATGGTACTGATGAAAACTATTGTTGATGTGTTGAATAGTGGAAAAAAGGTTGATTCAAAGAAAAAGTCTCCACCGGACAAAAGGACTTCGAATTCTTTTGTATTGAATCAAAATTATTAGAATTTTTTCAAGTAACCTAATATAGGACACACAAAGTTTCAAAACAAATTGCAAGTAGTAACTGATGACAGATTAGCACTTTTTGCTGAAATGGAAGAAAAGTACGAGCAGAAAGATACTGATTATTTTGTATCCCTTTTAGATCATCCTGATTATGTTGTAAGAACTAGAGTAGCTTGTATTTTAGTTGATTTTGGAGGAGAGGATAAAGTAGAGTATATTGCTAAAGTTTTGAAAAATGATGAAAATGAATTGGTTAGACATGAGGCTGCATTTGCATTAGGTCAGATGAGTTACTCTAGTGCTATTCCGCCATTAACTGATGCGACTCTTCATGATCCAAGTATGTTTGTTCGACATGAGGCCGCAATAGCATTGGGTGTTGTTGGAAATAAAGAAGCTAAAGAGGCACTTCAAAAAGCACTAAACGATCCAGAACCACCAGTCGTAGAATCTGCAGTTGTGGCCCTATCAAATATTGAATTTATGGAAAAGTTAAGTAAGAACGAAAAGTTTGCAAAGTTAACAGGTGGATGAGATGAATTTTGCATATGGAGTAATAGCAATTGTTGGTGTTTTAGCTGCAATCACAATGGGATTCATTGCAATGAACCCTGATGATGTAATTCAACCAAGAATAGTTTCAGTTGAAAAACCAACTGCTTGTACAAGGGAATATGCCCCTGTATGTGGTGTTGATGGAGAAACTTATGGTAATTTATGCATGTTAAACGCTGCTGATGTAAAATTAGCCCATGACGGCGAATGCAGTGTTGATGATCCTAAGGTTAAACCAAGAGTTCAACCTGAAGAAATTGCAGAGCCTGAACCAATGGTAGAGCCAACCCCTGAACCAACTATGTCTGCTCCAATGACATCTGGAATTCATACAGTAAACATTGCTGAAGGTTCTGGAGTACCTGGATGTGAAGAAACAAACGAGTGTTACTTGCCTTATTCAATTTCAATTTCTGTGGGTGACACTGTAATCTGGAATAATCCTGACAGTGCTGCTCATACTGTAACTAGTGGAAATATCTCTGATGGACATGATGGAATATTTGATTCTAGTTTATTTATGTCAGGTTCAACTTTTGAATTTACTTTTGACGAATCAGGAACATATGATTATTTCTGCATGGTTCATCCTTGGATGACTGGCAAAGTTGTTGTTAATGAAATTGAAGAGATGATGGTAATTGAAGAGCCAGACCCTGAACCAATGGCAGAACCAGAACCTGTAATGGAGCCAGAACCCGAACCAATGGTAGAAACAGAAACAACGTCTATTGTCTCAATTCCTGCAGGTGCTGCAATTCCGGGATGTGAAGAAACAAACGAGTGTTACTTGCCTTACGAGATTACTGTATCTGTTGGACAAACAGTTACTTGGAGTAATGATGATTCAGCTGCACATACTGTAACTAGTGGAACTGTTGATGCTGGAGTGACTGGGGTCTTTGACTCTGGATTATTTATGTCAGGTTCAACCTTTGAGCATACATTTGAGAAAGCAGGAAAATATGATTATTTCTGCATGGTTCATCCTTGGATGACTGGAATTGTTAACGTAAGTTAGAATTTTTACAATTAATTATTCTGACCATTATCAAAACTAACCCAACCGTCTGAGTGCTTATAATGGTTTGAAAAAAGGATTCCAAGAATAGAAATCAGCGTTAACTAGTTTATCGACAATCAGTAAAAATAGAACGCCCCCGTTTGGTGCGTGATTTTATGACGGTTGTCTTAAATTTTGAGTTATTTTCTATAATATCTTAAAAGAAAACCTGTAACGATCAGTACTGCTGAAACTATAACGAGTATCTCATATGCAAACATTGGTAGAATGTCTCCATCATCCATTGTATCATCAAATTCAGTTACAAGCACTCCATCAAGCTTGCCAAACTGGACTGCAGGGATGGTAAGATCAAATGGACTGTTGTTTGTCAGTGTAAACGTATAGTTTGAGGGAACAGTAGTCCTAAAGCATCCAAGTCCAGTTCCAATCGTTGTTGGATACTCGCATTCAGTTGGCATGATTTTTTCCAGACCATTGTCAAGGCCGTTGTGGTTTGTTATTTGCAGATCAACTCTTCCTGCTGCAAACATTTGTTGGGTAACTCTGTCAGCAGTACCGATGAATCCAAAACCAAGGATTTGCCCTGAATCAAGATAGTACACTAATTCTATGGAATCCTTTGGTGCAAGTGTTACTGGTTGTGACTCTACATGTTGGGGAATTTGTATTATCTTTCCCTCATAGTCGCCGCTTGTCCATAATGTTAAAGGGATTAGAAAGTTTATTGCAAAACCGGCAATGACTAGAATCTTCCAGTTTGCCATGACTGAAATTGTGATGTGCCATCTTAAAAAGTAACACGCTTTTACTAAACTCAGAAAAATAATCCTCTAATTGTTCAGGACTAGCCATCAAATATTTCTGTAGAAGGAATCTTCTCACGAGGTACAGTACTGGAAGGTACATCATAGCACATGGAATCACAGATTGTAATTTCAATTGTAATCACATATACGATCACAACTAAGACCACCACAACTACCAGTAAGGCCAAAACAATCCAAATTAACCAAGTAATCTTAAAGATAATTATCAAGATTATCAGAATTATGATAATTATTAAAATTATGATAATTATGATAACGATGATAATGATTGCAGGAGGAGTAGGAGGAGTAGGAGGAGAGTTACCTGCAAAATCAACGTGGATGAAATGATCTTCAATCTCACCATCATTGAATACACCAGTACCATCCCAGTTATTTGGGACAGGTTCACTAGTCAGTGCTATTCTAACCCATGTATCTTCAGGGATTCGATTACCACTTCCATATGCAAAAGGTTGGCTTGTAAAAATACCAGATGAAATTGGGACAATTTCATTTTGGACAATCCATTCAGACTCACCATTAATTCCAAATCCGCCCCATTCACCATCTTGATTCAGATCAGCTACTGCGTTGAGATAATAAGTTCCGCCAGATACAGAATCGACCTCTACGTTAAGCGTACCTACTGCTGGTATCGATATTAGCTGAATTCCAAATTGAATTAGACCATCATCATCAGCGTCTGCATCAGTAATGTTAGCATCACTTTCAGACGTAGATGCAGAACCCAAAGTGGCAGATTGAGTAATAGTTCTAGCACCGTCATTTGCTAACAATGAAGGGAAGTTGCCAGTTTGAGGTAATTGTGCACCTCCTAACAGAATACCTGTAGAATATCCCGTAGGACCGCCATCCGGAGCATCACCAAAATCAAAATTTGTTTGAGCATGCGTATGCCCTAACAACATACCCATACTGATTAGAACAATAAATGAAAAAACAAATGCTGTTTTAGAAGCAGATGTAAACATACAACACAAAATTTTCCTTTCTAAATAAATATTATCATAATATTGTTTTGAGGTAGTATCTTACGATCATGTGATCGTAAAAACTATGGGAATTCCATCAAGTACCATAATGGCCTATGTTCAGATATTGCCTATTTTGCAAATGCTTGGAATTTAGATGATGGGTTCTTGATAAAACATCTGGAAAATTTTCTCTTAAAGGAAAAACATCAGGATCCGAAAAAATCATTTAATCTTGCCTTGAATGCACAGTATATTTTGCCTGAAATCGGTAATGAAGTATCTATTGGATTGTTGAAATCAAAAATGGATCTTCTTTCTTCATTCATCATCGTCTCTAACCCCCCATCTGTGGTGGCAATCATTGCATTTCCATTTAGGATCGTTACTAGATACAATACATCCTCCCAAAACAATCTCTCCTTTTTCTAACTCTTCTTCAATTGAATGCATGTCTCCAACATATCCCCATAGGATAAATGCAACATTCTCACTATTGCAGTTAGGACATGATGGTTTTGATTCAGTCATTTTTTGAATCTCCTGAGTTTTTTTACTCCTTTGATTCCTAGTTTGATGAAATTATCATCAATTCCAAATTTTTCAAATACTCTACGATAAAAATAGGTCCTGGCAAATGAAACTGTTGCATAAATCCCAGTAATTATTAGATTTACAGTTAGCGGGTCTTCTTGAATCCATCCTACTGATAATGGTAAAATAACTATTCCTAATCCATACCCAATTGGATAACTTCCAAAAGAATTTACAAATGCCTCTGATAGGCTCTTAGAGTGGGTATCTTTGAGAGTTTCAGACACTAGTACCCACTACCTCCTTTTTCTCGTTTTAATTCATGATCAAAACTCATTATTGCAAAGTTGATTTTACTATATCCATTTAATATGGAACTTAGAATTTTTCTTTTTTGAGAAATACTTTCTTCTTGACTGTGATATCTCCAAAGTAAATCAATTGCCCTTTGAATTCCTAGCACATTATCTAAATAATGATTTTTTACATCTTGTGAAAGAAATTCGTATCTAATATCATCATTTACCTGAGTAGTTCTTGAATAACCTGTCTTTTTCTTTGGAGTCCATTCTATCTTTTTTTGTAAATTACCATCTTTATCAAAAATTGACTGAACTATAATCTCTGCTGTACTTTCTTCAACTTTGTTATAACTATCATCAAAAAATTCAGTTTTGATCATTTCCTTTTCCCCCAAATTTTATCTAAATTTTCCTTGTTCTTTTTCTCTCTAATTTTGGATTCCTTGTTTGATTTTTCAATATCATCTGACATTTCTTTATTCAGTGAATCCATAGAATCTCCGAAATCCTGAACAGCTTTATTGAAGATGTCAACTCCTTGATTGATATTTTTCATGTTAAGGTTTTGGATTATTTTACCGAGTTTCATTTTTGATTCAACCTCTGTAATTCTTGTCGCCCTTCATTGCATCTTTTCTCCCAAACTCTGATCATACCTTTGTGATATTGTAGCTGGATTTCTGCACGTCTCAAATCTTCTTCCTGGTATGTTTTTGCAAGAAACTTTGGAAGAATTCTAGTAATTTTCATTTCTAATCAAATCTTCCTCCATACATTATTGGTTCGTCTTTTTCATCGAACTCTCGGATAATTCTGGGATAGAAAAGATTTCCAGAGTTTAATCCTTCATTTTGAATTGTTTTTGTTTGATTCATGGTGTTTCTTAGGCATAGAAATTATTATATAGCATCACAATAGTATGCATACTGTACATACTAATGACTAATCTAGCCACATTTCGAGTTCACATTGCCCCTTTAGGTTTTGAAGTAGACCGAATCATCATACCTCTCAAGCAGACAAAGGCTGACAAATTGTGGTTGATATCACATGACAATCGTACTACTGATCTTTCAGCACCATACTTGGAGAAAATAAAAAAAGAATGCAAAAAACTCGGTGTAGAAGTAAAGATTGCATATGCTGATAGATTGAGTTTGTTTAAAGCAATAAAATCAATCAAAGATATCATTGAGGAAGAAAAAAATAACTACATCTATGTCAATGTCGCATCAGGATCTAAAATCCAAGCAATCGCATGCATGATGGCATGTATGGTACTCAAACACTGTGAAAATCTAAAACCATTTTATGCAGAACCTGAAAAGTATGCAGCATTTGAGGGTAAACAACAATCCTTTGGAATCAAAGATACAATTCCATTACCAACATATGAGATTCAAACACCAAAACCAAAATTATTAGATGCATTAAAAATAGTTCATGAACATAAAAATCAAAAACTAACTAAAAAAGAGATGGCAGAAATTACAGAAGAGAAAGGAATCATTACAGTTAATGCTGAAAAATCAAATCACTCCCAAGCTAGATTTGCAAGTTTAGATAAAAATATCATTGAACCATTAGAAAAAGATTGGAAGTTTATCGAGATTGAAAAGATTGGTAGGAATCGTTGGATAAAAATTACTGAAGAGGGCAAAAATGCTGCCGAATTTTTAATTTGAATTATCATAAATCTCATTAAACATTTCTTTTTTAGCTTTTTCAGTAAACGTGATACATAGAATATCTTCAGGATTTACTCCGTCTGTTAGTAATTTTATTTCTTTGAGAGATAATGTGGTGGTCTTTCCAGTTCCTGGATTTGAAACTACGATGTGTTTTTCTTTGAATCAATAATTTCTTGCTGTTCTTTTGATAGATTGATTTCTTGCCCTATTCATTTTCTCCTAAGGTGTGAAATGCTCTTCATTTTAGGAATAAAAGAGTGGCTCTTCATCTCTATCCTCTTCGAATTCTCTGATAATTCTTGGATACATTGCTTGTTTTTGCATATTTTAGGTTTGAATTTGATATTATTATGAAACATGACAATAGTATGCATACTTTGAATACTATTTAATTTTCTATTTTTGGAAATTTATCTGGAATAGACTCGGAATTTTACATATTAAAAAAATACCCCTGTATCTGATTTAATATCCACTTGAAATGATCAGTAGGAACAAAATTCATGTTTATAGATATTTGAAAATGATAAATTTCCAATTCGTTAAATTGTAAACACTGTTTTAAATAATCAATTATTAATTAATTCTTAAAATTTTTGATAACCCATTTTCTTTTGAAATTTGAAAAATATTATCTACATAAGTTTCAAGCTCTTTTTCATGAGAGACAAGTACGATTTGTTCTGATTTTAATTCATCAAGTAACTCTCTAATTTTTCCCAATTGATTCTTAGAGAATCCATCGGTAGGTTCATCTAAAATTAATAAATTAGACTTCATTGATTCTGTCTCTTTTCTCATTAGAGAGTTTAATGTTAATCTATATGCTAATGCAATACTTGTTTTTTCACCTCCTGACAAAAATCCAATCTCTTGATCATATCCGTCTTGATTCACAATTGGTGTAAAGTTCTCATCAATTCTGGATTCTTTGGTTGGATCTTCAATTAGAATAGAATACCATCTGGTATATGTCTCATTGAAATTCTGCAATATTGACAATAATACTTGTTTTTCAATCTGTGATATGGTTGGAATAAAAAATGATTCTAACCATTCCTGGAACTGAGTAAATTTCTTGTATTTTTCCTCCCATTGTTTTGATTCAGAAATTTTTTGTTCATTTTGAGAAATTTTGACTTGTTCATTGTTTAATTTTTCTTGAGATGCAGCAATAATTCCTGATGCTTGAGCAATTTTTTTCCTGATTTCACCTAGTTCATCTTCTTTAGATTGTACTTTTTCTTCCAATCTTCCAAATTTGGCTAACTGTTTTTCAATTTCTTTTAATTTTGATTCATTTTCTTTAATACCTGATAACAACGTATTTGCACTTGACTGATCTGATTCTATTTTTTCTTGAATCTTCTGTCTTCTTTGTGCTATCTGTTGTAACTGCTCTTGTGCATTTCTATACTCTGAAACTCTGTCTTTTAGTTCAGATAGAAACTCTATGGGATTCTCGCCATACTCTTTAGTGTCTGGGGGTGTAATTTCTTGCAAATCAGCCTCAATTTCTTTTAATTTTGAGGATTTTTCAATAAATTCTTCTATTCCTGGAATGATTTTTTCTATCTTTGAGATTTCTTCTTCATAGGAATCTATCTTTGATTCAATCTCTTTTGATTTTGAACTTGATTCAAAAAATGAATCTGTAACTGTTTTTATTTCCTTTTCAAGACTGTTAACTAGCTTTTGTTTTTCATCAACTAGGGCATGATGATGCTCTTTAGTAATTTCTTGTTTGCATGTAGGACATGCATTTCCAAGTTTAGAAAATTCTAAAATATCTTGTTCTAATGATTTTTTCTGCGTATTTTTTTGGATTTGCTCTTCTTTGATTTTATCTTGTTGTTGCTTTATCTCATCAGAGAATTTCTCCAAACCTTTTTTCTCTTCTTCTAAATCTTGCAGAGATTTCTCTAAAACTGACTTGTCTGAATTTACCTTCTCACCTAAACTCTCTTTTAGTTCTACAAGATCATCTGTAATTGTTTCTTTTTCTGTCTCTAGTCTTATTTTCTTGTCATTAATCTCCTGAAGTTTTTTTATTTCAGATATAATATCTGGTATGCTTTTCTCTGTTTGAGGTTTTTCTACACTCATCAATTTTTCAAATCTTTCATTATTCTCTTTTAATTCTGATTCAATTTCTGCAAACTCTTGCTCTATCTTTTCAACATTTTGTTTTGCAGATTCTATCTTATCTGTAATGTTTTCTTTTTTTGATTCTAGTTTTATTTTTTCATTGTTTTTTGCCTGCAACTCTTTGAGTTCATTGGTTTTTTGTACTTCGTTATTCTCTAAACTACTAAGTTGTTCTTTGGTTTTAGAAATTACTTTCTCTGTCTCTGTTATCCCTTTATTTGATTCTGTAATCTCTGACTCTAATTCTGAAATATTACTGAATCTTTCTTGAAACACTCTTGCTTTTGCTTTGATCTCAGTAAGTACTTCACGTGCATTAGAGTGTGCAATACTGTAATCTTCAATCCCAAAGGCTTTACGAATAGTCTCTAGTCTCTTTGCAGAGTCAAAAAGCACCTCTTTCATGGCTTCCTGAGGCGTAAATATAGCATATCTGAATATTTTACTCTCAGCTTTAGGATCTGCTGGCTCGTTGAATTTTAATATCTGTAACACTCGTTGTTTTAGTTCAGATGGTGATAATGGTTCTTTCTCGCCATCAATCTTTATCCAGGAATTTTTAGGATCTTGATTGACTCCTGATTTTTTTCTCAGCAACGTTCTTTTAATTTCATATTTTTCACCGTCTACTGAAAAATCCAAAATAACACTTCCATTTTCAGACTTTTTTGCAAGTAAACTCTCAGCTTTTTGAGAACCCAAACCGAACAGTGCAAACTCTATTGCCATGAGTACAGTTGATTTTCCAGAACCAATATCTCCTTCAAACAAAGATATCCCTCGAGGAAACTCTACCTCTTCGTGCTCATAACTTCTAATGTTATCAATAATGATGCTATTAAGAATCATCTTTGTCTAATCCTAAAATTGCTAAAGCATTATCACGAACTCTTGGAGTGTACTCGTTTCTCTTCTCATTAACTAGTACTGGTTGTCCTAACTCTCGCAACAACTTTTTTGCAAGTTTGACTCCTTCATCTCCTAACAATTCTGGATGATCAAATCGTAACTGTCCAATGTTTTCTGAAAACACATTTGTTTCAATCTCTTCTTTGTTTGCCCCCTTTGCCTCTGTAATTGAATACTCTTTTGAAGTCAATCCGTTCTTTGAAACATTGATGAACATCGCATTGCGAGAGTTTAACTCTTCTCTAATCCCAGAAATATCTACATCTGCAGTCTTGCCTGATGTTAGTTCTCCTTTGACTTTAATTATTATCACTTTATTTGCAGGATCAATGTCTTTACTTTTTTCAACTAGTTCTTGATTAATAGAATCCGATTTTCTGTTATCTGCATTAACTTCAATTATTTCATATGATGTGTTTGGAATCTCTACAAATTCCACTGACTTTACCACATCATCAAACTCTACTAGAACAAATCCGCGTTTTTGCCCATTTGCATTATCTTCCAAATCTGCATGATATCCTGCAAATGGAGTTCCAGGATACACTACATTAGGATGTGAATCAAATGACTGATGATTGAATTTGTGCATGTGTCCTCCTGCGTAGTATGCGAATCCTTTAGGTAGCAAAGAAAGTGGCATATGGTCCCCATCCATGCCTGAATCAGCCTTCATTTCTGAGACTCCTCCATGAAATAGGAATATCTTAAATCCTGGCTCTGCCTCTAAAGAATTCCTATCTAGTTTCTCATACCATTCTCTGTCCTTTCCAACTTTGAGTCCGGACAATCCTGCAATTTTTGCACCTGTTTTCTCATCTACTAGGAAATCCAAAGATATCGTATCATCCTCATTACTTGTTGCACGAGTTACTTTGGTGATGTACCCAACTTCTGCTAGCAGATCAATTACAGAGTTTGAAACTGGAGAAAAGTCATGACTACCATAAACCACATAGATTGGAATTCCTGCATCATGGACCTGACGAAACTTTGCAAATGCAAACTTTTGAACTCGCATCTCCGGAATATTTACGTGAAACAAATCCCCTGGAATTAAAACAAAATCTACTTTGCGAGAAATACACTCATCCATCGATTTCTCAAATACTTGTTGCTCTATTCTCTGCAATGATTCGTGCTTTTGAAAACCTAGATGGATATCAGATAAATGCGCAAATAACAAACTAGAACACCTTTGTCTTACCAGGTTGCGGTGACGATCCTTTACTTTTTACAATATCTTCAAACAAAGGAACTTTGATTGGCATTGCAAATGGAACGAAGATACTAGAAATAATTGCCTCGCCTTTATCCAAACTTGCAATATTTTTGTCATCTTCCGACAAGTCTTGAGAAGCTGATGCAATAATTGCCTCTCTTTCTTGCTTCATCTCGTTTCCTAAAATAATTTTGGTATTCATGTTTGCAAGAATTGTTTTTGGAATCACACTGCTCAACTGAGTAATTGCAGTCAAACCCACTTTGAATTTACGTCCTTCTTTAGCTATGGTGGCATAGATGTTATCATTTCGAGATTTTAGAACATCCTCTCCAATTACACGTGGTGCTTCTTCAATAACTATGGTGGCAACTGGTTTTCTATCAAGCTCACCGGTTGCTTTAGCGTCTTTGTATTTTTGTAATAATTTTGAAGCAATAATATTTCCAACAATCAACTCTGCCTCATCACCTAATCGAGATGTATCTAAAACAACGACCTTACCCTGCTCTATATCTCGAACTATGTCATCAACGGTATTCAGACCTCTAGTTGTACTATCAAATACCTCATGTCTTGATACAATTACCTGCTCTTCATCCACATCTAGGCTCAAAATTAGGCGTAATTTCCTTTGAACGACCATCAAAGTTGCCGCAGCAAATTCTGCACGTCCACCTGGCTCCATTCCTGCATCAACTGCACTGGTTTTCATCAAATCAGAAATCCATCCTCTAGGATTTTTTCTAAATGCCATTCGCATTGCAGCAAGTTGCGGGTCTGATAGTTCAATTATTCCCTCAAAGTGATCTGGTCTTATTGATTCAAGATTGATTGTTAGTCTGTTTGCGCCAACTGGTGGGTGAGATGGTGTATAATAAACAAGATTATCTTTTGCTTTACTATGATCTTTTAGTCCAGGTCCTGTACGTCCATAGTATTCATCGTGTGCATCTAAAACAAGTGCACCCACTTTATTTGCATCAAGCAAATGCCACAAAATAGTTTTCACCAAATTTGATTTTCCACGACCCGTAGTAGCTGGAATTAAAACATGATGTGAAAACACATCTTCAGCTGGCAGCCAAACTTCTGCCTCTTTTATTATCTTACTGCCACTTCGAATGTGTCCTACAAAGATAGACTCTTTCTCCTTTTGCAGGAATTTCAAATCATCCTTGTCAATTAATCGTAATTTGTTAAAAAATGATGGTAATGATTTTGGAATCTTTACATCATTATTTTCTCTATACACTCGAGCAAGAGGTTTGATTCTAGCTAGTACATAGTTTACAAATTCTGGTTCATAAAAGTTCACATCAACTATTCCTTGCTCTAAATTAACACCTGACATCATCTGCTGCATTTTATCTTGAATCTGACTACCATACTCTAATGCAAATACCTGTAAAATCAAAAACGAACCGTTCTCTTCGGAGACCATCAAATCTCCAATCTCTAGATTGGTTCCTGCTTTTTGACGAATTACAATGTCTCCAAAACTTCCGCCAACTACTTGACCTACAATTGAAATCTCATCCATCAACTAGTCACTCCATTCAGTGTATCATGAGCTGACAGACTAGCAGAATATTTTTGCAGCCTCTTCCAAATAGGGTCTCTGAGTTTCTCTGATAGAATAAACCCTTGATACATTCCCAACTCATCACGCCTAACTTGAGCAAATCTGTCTGCATCAATTGCCCCATATGGATAGCCAATCATGGCTACATCCTGGGAATTCTCAACCAAACTAGCAAGAACTGAGTTCAACTCATCAGGACTCATAGAAGAAAATTGTTCACGAAGAATCTCAAATCTAAATACGTATCTTGATTTTTCATGAAACTTTACTGCAAGCATAAACCCTCTATCATCCCCTGAAACCTCTTCTGCAACTTTGACATACCATTTTCCAAATGGAACGTCTTCAGCAATCTCTGCAACTCGTGCAAGTAACGGGTGACCCGACTCTGTAATTAATCTACTAGTCTTTGCCAAACCACACACAATTACTCCCTTACTTATTGCCAAATCATACAATCTATTTGCATATTTTAGTTCATTTTTAAAATTAGTCTGCAGAGACCCATCCATAACTATCATGTCTCCTTTCTCAAGTTCTGACTCTACAACATGAATTGCCAATTGCCATTCAGCAAATCGTCTTCCTAATGAATTCAATCTTGAGCCTTGCAAAACTGTAGTACTCTCTGTGTTTGAAGTCAGATCAGACTCTGCTGGGAGATATTTTTTATCCTCCGTAGTGTGAGGAAATAACTTTGTATCATAACTAACTATTTTTTTACCATTTTCGGTTTGAATATTTGACGTCACAGAAGAGAAGAACTGAACTCGTGGATTCTCTTTAGGTTTTATTCTATTTTTCCCCTGGAACAATGAAAAGTACACCCGATTAATTGTGATTAAAAAGTTTGGTGACTCTTCTAATGGACCATCACCCCCATCAACAAAGGCAATCTTACGTGGTGCATCTGTAGATTTTATTTCAACAAACTCTGAAGGTGCAATGAGAAACTGCTTTCCATTCCCATTGTTTAAAACAATATCTGAATGCTCTTTTTGTGAAAGATGAGCACCCAATTCTGCAATCATACTTTTTACTGGATCTTCATTCATGTGTAATTTCTCCCCTCTGAGTGGTATGATATTTTCCTAGAGTAATAATCTGACTGTTAGTTATCAGAGTTTTAGCTTGTTTCATGGAAAAATCTCTAATGGAACCCGTATTAAGAAATATGAGTATAGTATGCATACAATAGATACTTTATAGGCTCAACAATTTCTTTTATCCGCTCACCCAGTGCCATTTTGTTTGATCTTTCACCTTTAATGCTACTATTCCATAAATCAAAGACATTACAGAATCTGGTGGGTGGTTGTATTCTTTTCTTGGACGCTGACGAGGATCTGAAATAATTTTCTCCATATCTTGAATGTCTTTGCGAGTTATGTTATTAAGATCCGTTAAGAGAAAATCTATTTCATAATCGTACTTTGATGGGATGATTAACTTTGCCCTGCTTCTATTTTTATCCTTATGGTATGCTGGATGAAATACTATGTTCTCCATACTTTCAATCAAAAGTTCTATGCTTGATGTTTTATCTATCTGGATTCTACCAACTTGGTCTCCGTGCTCATCCGTTGTTTCATCAAAAATTTGAATGGGTTTTGTGTTATCTGAAATAGTACGACACCCAAAAAATTTATTATTTGTTACACCTTTGAATGCCTCTCCTGAGTCTACCGAAAATCCTCCCTCTTGTATTATTTTTACTTGATTTGCACTATAACCCAAATCACCAACTCCAATATCACAAGAAAATCTTTCAAATAAATCTGCAATATATTGTGCTTGTTTTAATTGATTCTCTGGATGCCTTTTCTCTATAAATGCAATCTGTATTCTATTTGATTTGTGTCATAAAATTATAATTGATATTGCTGTAAAACTGGAAGCGCCTGAACCAAAATCAACCCCCATTGCAATAGTTATCTCATCACCAAATGTTTCTTTCAGTTTTTTAACTTCATCTTCTTTTAACAGTTGTAAATATCTATAATACTCTGTACAATCATCTATCATCTTTTTTGTGATGGGTCTATGTGGACTTTTGTAAAACGTTCCAGTTACATGTGATCTAAATTCTGAATCTTTCAATGTCTCTTTTTGGTATTCAATTGAAAATCTAGGATGAATCTTGTATTTTTCAATTGCATCTTGTTTTGTCAATGGAATTGTGGGAAAAATTGATTGTGGTATGTGATACCCATGAAATGATTCTGCAGATTTATTTTGTGGAATCCATTTTCCCCTCAACAACTCTTCAAGATACTGATCTTTAATCAACCCTTTATGATCATACTGTAAATTTTCTCGCCATTCTGGATTGTCATAAAACCATTCCATTTGATTTGTCTCATTCCATAATTTTTCATAAGGACTTCCAGCTTCTCCTCCAATCCCAAAGACCTTCACTTTACCTTTTGTTGCCATCATTGTTTGATGCACTCTTCCAAAATATTCTACATCTTGGTATTGAGCTTCATCTAGAATGCATAATGAGGGTGATTTTCCCTCTAAATGCCGATATTGATAGTTGTCAGTTACTAGATAGATTGTACTGTTATTTTTTAGTGAAATCTCTCCTATGTTTCCAGGATTGCGTAAATATTTTGAAAGAATTGGATTTACTAAAAATGTCCCAATCTTTAATTTTTGTTTAGAAAATGCTGATAGACTTCCTTGGTCGTGAGTTACATAGCATACTTGAATTCCTGGATGCGAAGTTGCCTCACATGCGATAAAATCCGTACATGCAGTTGATTTGTATATTTGCCGCCCACCAATTATCATCTGATAATTGTGAGGATCGTTGTAAATTGGAATCCAAAATGGACATGTAAGAAATTCTCGCTCCTTATTTTCGACTTTTGGTCTTGCAACTTTGATCCAATCCATAATGTCTATTGGAAGTGGATTTAGTTTGTTAATTTTCTTCAAATACACTCTTGCTAATTTTTCATGTGATTTTTTCCATTGTACTAAATTATACGTCATGCTAACATCCCCTCATTATTAATCAAAATATCTGCAGTTGGTGCTCCTACAAGATTGATTTTTGCAGATATGGTTTTTGTTCTTTGATTCATAGTCTTTAGTTTCAATTTTGCTAATTTTTCATATTCTAAAATATTTCCATTTTGTAATGACTTTTCCATTAGAAATTCGATCCTGTCAATTTCTTTGGATAATGAAATAATGTCTTCCTCTAAAGATTGAATAGATCTTTCTTTTGTATTTTTAATGCGTGATAGAAAATCTTTTTCATCTATGCCTAATTTTTGAGCATCCCAATTTTTATAATGTTTGTAAATTGTTTTGGGGTTAACCCCTAATTCTTTTGCAGCAACAGTTGCCGAAATATCTTTTTCATAGTATTCCAAAATTCTCTGTTTGATCTTTTCTTCATCATTTTTGGTAGGTCTACCTCGTTTCATTTTGTTCCCAACTAAGATTGGTTTTTTGATTAATTAGTCTTGAAAATCTTTTTGAAAAATTAAATACATTTATTCAAGTTCTTTTTTGAAATTAAATTAAATTACTAGGTGTGATTTTTTTCAAATCCATTTTTTACCATTTAATTTGTGCCTGAAATTTTTAAATTAAATGGTATTTTTAAAATTTAATTAAAATTGATTTTTATCCAATTCTCCCTTTATAGATAATTTTTTCATCAGTTCCTGAAGGCGTACTTCTATCTATGTACCTGATTTCATATTTGTCCCCGATGTGAATTACTTTGCCGTCTAACTCTCTTGGGATCTTTATCTTTACTTCAAATGTGCTTGTATTGGGACCTGTCTCAATTAAAGAACTGGAATTTGCATCAAATCTTGGATTTGCTAGTGTCGTTCTAATTCCTCCTTCACCTCTGAATTCAAATGAACTTAATGGGATCTTGTCTTCATCTTTCGAGTCTCTATTTGCATCAGGTTCGTAAATTCTTAATGTGAACTCGTGTCCAATTCTAGAACCCCCTCCCAAAGTTTCAACTTTGGCAAATGTAGAAGTCAAAGGAAATGATTTTACAAGTATTCTTTTATCTCCAGCAACATCTGATTCATCTAGGTATTTTATGATAACCACATCATCTTGACTCAATGGCTTTCCATTGATTGTAGATGGTAATTCTAGTCTGATATAAAATTCACCAGTATTTGGCCCTGTCTCAATCATTTTTTGAGGACCGCTAATCTCAATTCCATTGATTGTAAATTCAAACAATCCTTGTGTGGAAATCTCTTCAACTGCATTATGTGCTACATTCAAGTCTTGATCTTTTATGTAGAAATTAACAATTGACATACTTGATGCAGGAATAGTTTCTATTTCTTTTTCTGAAGCTGAAACTGTTTTGAATTCTTTTTGTAAATCTGTGAATTTGATTGGAATGAATAGCATTCCTAGTTTTTGCATTTTCTCTGCAGTTTCAGGTCTTACACAGGCAGCAAAGCCATTTGTTCTGATTACTAATTCTAATTCTGTCTCACAAATAACATTCTGAGGCATGATTCCACGTTGCATCTGTTTTCTAGGCGAATCAATGTCTCCAAATACTGGTTGAAAAACTATGAGAAAAATACTACAAATTATTGCTATTTGGAAAACATTCAATAGACATTTTTGATTTTCTTTACATAAATAATTTAGTGATAAATTATAGTTTATTTCTAATAGAAAACCAAAATTGACAATTAACTATTTTGTTATATGTGGTGGAATCGTACTATTTCTACTTGATTCGATATGTTTTTGCTCTTCTTTTAGTTTTGATAATACCTACATCAAGCTACGCTTTTACTGAACACATATTCGCAACTGATGCGTATGCTCAATACCTTGACATCTCTCAAATAGAATCCGAAAAAGTTACTTTTGAATTTGATGAAAAATTATATGATATTTACTATGGATATCGGGGTAGTCTTGATTCAATGGGAACTGAACATCAATACCCAGTACTATCATCGATGAAAATAAACCAAGAAAGAAAATCAATAGAAATTGTCATGGAGGATGTTCCAGAAAAAACTGATTTTTGGGTAAGAACTCCTGAAGATGTCCTTTATGCTGAAGGTGAAAAATTCAAAGTACTAGTTGATGGAGTAGATACAGGATATGATTTGATGAAATACCCAAATGACTATGTTGTTGGTTTGGTAATTTCAGAAGGTACTGAAAATATTGAAATTATTGGAACTAGAGTTATCCCGGAATTTGAAGGATTGACAATTTTGATTCTTGGAGTTTCTATACTGGCAATAATCTACACAGCACAAAAGAATCCACTAGTAAAAGGTTGGACTAGAATTAATTAAGTGAGTCTTTCTAGTGTTATTACTTGAAACGAATAGGTTTGTTGGGATGTGGAGCAATAGGAACTCAAATTGCTCTTGCTATTGATTCAGGAAAAATCCCTGGGATTCTAACACATGTTTATGATGCATCAAAGGAAACTGCAATCGAACTTGTCTCAAAATTAAACTCAAAACCCGAAATAGTTGAAAACTCCCATCTCTTATCTTCTCATAGTATAAACATTGTAGTTGAAGCTGCATCTCAAGATGCCGTAAAAGATGTTGGCCTTAGTGTCTTGCAAAATAAACGTGATTTGATGATCATGAGTGTTGGTGCGTTACTAGATGAATCAATTTATGATATTTTGTCTGATGCCTGTGAGCATTTCAAAAAAACTATCTATCTGCCCTCTGGTGCAATTGCCGGTTTGGATGGTATTAAATCTGTTAAAGATGAGTTAGAGTCTGTATCACTCACAACAACAAAACACCCACGTTCTCTGAAAGGTGCAAAGTTTTTTGAAACTTCTCAAATCGATTTGAATGCTATTAGTGATTCTACTACAATCTTTGAAGGAACTGCAAAAGAAGCAGTTTCACTGTTTCCTGCAAACATCAATGTTGCAGCACTCCTTTCATTATCTGGAATCGGAAGTGAAAAAACAATTGTCAAAATCATTGCTGATCCAAATACTGATAAAAACACTCACCACATTGAGGCAGCAGGAAAATTTGGAAAGATGAACTTTACAATAGAAAATTTCCCAGATTCTAACAATCCTAAAACAAGCCGTTTAGCAATTTTATCTGCAATCGAAACTTTGCGAAAATACTGCTCTGATGATATTCAGATAGGTACCTGATCTGGCAATAATTGCCACATTAACCATATTTTTAGAGAATTCTGGACTACTTCCCATTCTTTAAATCCCTACAAACTCAAAATTTTGTAGCCTATGTTGGTTCAACAATCATCTCAGCTTAAAGAAGAGATTCTGAGACTCAAGAAAGAAAAAGATGTGGTAATTTTAGCACATAATTATCAAATTCCTGATGTGCAAGATGTTGCAGATTTTACTGGTGATTCTTTGGGACTTTCAAGGCAGGCCGCTACTGTAGACCAAAAGACGATTTTATTTTGCGGTGTAAATTTTATGGCAGAAACTGCTGCAATTATTAGTCCCGACAAAAAAGTACTTCTTCCTGATTTGGAAGCAGGATGCTCTCTATCTGATTCTATAACTGTTGATGAATTACGCAATTGGAAGAAACAACATCCTGGTGCAATTGCTGTAGGATATGTAAATACGACAGCAGAAATTAAAGCGGAACTAGATTATTGTTGTACTTCATCTAATGCGGTAAATGTTGTAAAAGCAATTCCTGAAGAAAAAGAAATATTATTTTTGCCCGATATGTTCCTTGGCTCTTATGTTGCAAAAATGACTGGGAGGAAAAATATGCATATCTGGGCAGGAGAATGCCATGTCCATGCTGGAATTACTCCTGAAGATGTAACTGAAAAATTAAACTCTATGAAAGATGCGGAATTTGTAATTCATCCTGAATGTAGCTGCACAACTCCTATGATGTATGATGTGGCTGATGGAAGCTATGATGACAAAAAAGTTTCAATTCTTTCTACCGAGGGAATGTTGAATCATGTTCATCAATCAAAAGCAAAAAACTTTGTTGTTGCAACAGAGACTGGAATCTTGTATAAAATGCGACAGCAAAATCCAGGAAAAACATTCATCCCCGCATCAGAGAAAGCTGAATGCCAATACATGAAGATGATTACTCTTGAAAAAGTGTATGATGCACTGATAAATGAAAAAAATGTTATCACTGTCCCAAAAGAAATTGCTGATAAGGCCCGTTTGGCAATAAATAGAATGCTTGAAATCAGTTAAACTACGTGACTGCTTTGGTTGGATTATTCAGTAGAACTCCAAAAGATCCCAACAAGAAAAAAAATATTGAAAAACTAAAAGAAATAAAAAAACTAGTTAAAGAAAAAAAATATGCTGCTGCTCTAAAATCTGGAAATGATTTTTTGCACAAAGTTCCACATCATCATGATATTTTGTTTACTATGGGTGGAATTTACTATTTACAAAACAAGTACAAAACTGCAATATCTTACTTTGATAAAGCATTAGAAATTGCTTCATATGATGTTGAAGTTTTGCTACTCAAAGCATATTCACATCAAAAATTGGGTGAAAACAAAAGGGCAATTCAATGCTGTGAAAAAATTCAAGAAATTGATCCAAAAAATAAATCTGTTCTAAAATTACTAGAAGAATTGAATTCTTAAATTTCTAAACTCATATCGATTCCTTTAACAGAATTTGTAATGCTCCCAACTGATATGATATCTACTCCTGTCTTACCAAAACTGGCAATGTTTTTGGAATTAATACCTCCTGATGCTTCAAGTTTTACTTTGGCTCTTAATTTCTCATTTCTGAGCACTTGGATTGTTTTCTTGATTTGTGCTGGTGTGAAATTATCTAGCATTATTATTGATGCACCTTCTTTTGCTGCAAGAACTGCGTCTGATGTTTTTTCAACCTCTACTTCGAATTTTTTGTGTCTTTTCTTTGCTTTTTTAATTAGAGATAGTATTGAGCCTTCAATTGCAATGTGATTATCCTTTATCATGACCATTTCGTCTAGTTTGAGTCTATGTTTTTTACCTCCGCCAATCTCTACTGCTTCTTTATCGAAATATCTTAACCCTGGGGCAGTCTTCCTGGTTGCATACAATTTTGTTTTTGTTGGGATTTTTTTTACAAGTTGATTAGTTTGCGTTGCAATTCCACTCATTCTAGTTAGTATGTTTAATGCAGTTCTCTCACATGTGAGAATTTTTCCTGCATCGCCTGAAATTGTCATTATAGTCTGATTAGGTTTGACTCTGGAACCATCTTTTCTAATAATTCTTGCATTACATCCTTTTAATTTAAAAATCTCTTTTGCATAATTTGCTCCTGCAACAATGGCATCTTCCCTTGAAATTATTTTAGCTGAAATTTTTTTCTTTGGCAAAAGGACACTAGTAATGTCTCCAGCACCTATATCTTCAGCAAGAAATTGTGATAATTGTTTTTTAGAATTAAATGACAACACTATTGTTAAAATATTACTGTGATTTTAAAGATTTAGAAATTTTCTATGTTACTTTGATTGCATACTTGCCTTTTTGTGTAATTCCTAGAGTTTTTGAAATCTCTGAATTTGTAGGATCAACTACTAGAACAATTCCACTCCAGTCCGGTGTCAAATCTGATGACTTGCAACCTGGACAAACTTTACCTGTTGTAACAAACTTACATTTACGGCATGCCATTTCTCGTGCCATCTTAACTTGCCTCTACTTCAGCTTCTTTTGCAGGTTTATCTGAATCCCCTGTGGATTTTTTGATCTCTTCTGCAATCCAGTCATCTGCTCCAAGGAATGGTTGTCTACATGTAATTCCAATCTTGCCCATTGCAGCAGCTTTTCCTAATGATACTGCAGTAATCCTTGCACGAAGTGTAGATCCGACTTTTAATGTTCTTCCACTTTGATTAGCTAAGATCATTCCAGACTTTACATCGCTCTTAAGATAATCATCCATAACTTGTGACAGGTGAAGTAATGCATCAGTTGGACCAATTCTTACAAATGCTCCAAAGTCTGTAATGTCTACAATTTCACCTTGAACAATTTCCTGTAGTTTTGGATAAAATGTTAATGCTTCAAACTGAACTCTATGGAATGTACCGCCATCTCCTGCAATCATTTTTCCCATTTCGTCAACTTTTGCATCTAAAATCATGATGATATATCCTAAATCTGCATTAATCATACTCTCGTACTTTTCCTTGAGAATGTTTACTGCTGCCTTTTTGAGTGTAGTTCCAAACAAGCTGGGAGGAATCCTGACAACATCAACTAGGGTAGATATAGAAAACAACTGAGTTTTTTTCTTGAATTTCAATTTATGAATCTTTGGGTGATTTAGTCATAATTTTCTAAAGATTTTGTTAATTTTTCAAAAAAATGACAATTTTTTTTCATGTCTGACTTATGTTTAAATAATGTAGACATGATTTTTACGCAATGGTTGGAATAGATCAAGTTCTTGAAAAACTGAGTACTGTCATTGATCCTGATTTGAAAAAAGACATTGTTTCAATGGGCATGATCAAAGACTTGGAACTAAATGACGGTGATCTGAAATTTACTTTAGAATTAACAACCCCTGCATGCCCTTTCAATGTCGAAATTGAAGATGATGTAAGAAAAGCAATTGGCGAAATTTCTGAATTAAAAAATTTTGATTTGAAAGTAACTGCAAAAGTAATGGAGGGCCGTTCACTTGATGCTGATACTGGAATGGCATCTGTCAAAAACATTATCGGTGTTGCAAGTGGTAAGGGCGGAGTTGGAAAATCAACTGTCTCATTAAATTTAGCATTGGCATTATCTGAATCAGGAGCTAAAGTTGGCTTACTTGATGCTGATATCTATGGTCCTAGCATTCCGTTAATGTTGGGAATGAAAGATGGTTTCATGGAAGTAGAAGAAAATAAACTTCAACCTGCAGATTTTAATGGACTAAAAGTTGTGTCCTTTGGTTTCTTTGCAGATCAATCTAATCAAGCGGCAATTTACCGTGGACCAATTATTTCTGGAATTTTAAAACAGTTCTTAGTTGATACTAATTGGTCTGATTTAGATTATCTTATAGTAGATCTTCCACCTGGAACAGGTGATATTCCACTTACACTTGCTCAAACAATACCTATTACTGGAATCCTTGTTGTAACAACTCCACAGGATGTTGCTAGTAATGTAGCAGTAAAAGCTGTATCTATGTTTGAAAAACTTAATGTTCCAATTATTGGTGTTGTTGAAAACATGAGTCACTTTATCTGTCCAAACTGTGATGACAAGCATTACATCTTTGGTGAGGGGGGTGCAAAAAAAATTAGTGAGCAGTTTAACATGCCTTTCTTGGGAGAAATTCCATTAAATTCTGGAATTATGGAAGGTTCTGATTTGGGCAAACCAATTATGATTACAAATCCTGATTCTCCAAGTGCAGAAGCTTTTAGAAAGAGTGCAAAAAATATTGCAGCTCAATGCAGTATTCTTGCATCAAAACTGCAAGATGAAATGGCATCTGAAAGTACTAGTGAAGAATCTGCTCCGGAACCAAGTACTAGTTAGTCACGATTAATGTGAAGTTACCTGATTCTTTAAGAGAACAATTGAAAATCCCTTTAGGGTTGCTTTTACCTGAAAGCCAAGCTGATAAAAAAAATATTCAAAAACATCTTTTGCCAAATTCCTATATCATCACTGTTGGTGACCGAACAACAAAAAAGATGATTGAATTTGGTCTTATTCCGTCCTTGCAAATTATTGACGGGAAGGAAAAACGAGAAAAAAAAGATCCGCCAAAACTTGCAAATGCCACTGAACTAACTGTTAAAAATCCTCCAGCAGAAATAACTTCTCAAAGTATTGATGTGATTAAAAATGCCTTTACTATGGAACCTCCCGTGAGACTGTTTGTTTTAGGCGAAGAAGATCTTTTGGTACTTCCAGTATGTATTCATGCACCTGATAATGCAATTGTTTTGTATGGTCAACCAAATGAAGGACTAGTAATTGTAAGCATTACTCCAGAAATTAGAAATAAAGCACAGTCAATACTTGATTTAATGGAATAATTGGGGTGTGATGAGACGGTGGCTGTATGATTGATGATTACTCTACTAAACCTTCTGACCCTATTAATTCATATTTTTAAAGAATGAAAATACACCAAATCTCTCACAAGAATTGACATTTCAAGATAAACCCAGATTGTTTGAGAAAGAGATGTGAAACTTGATCCTGATTTAAGACTGCAAATATTAGAAAAAATTGGCATCTATTCTAATCGTTTTTCAATTTCGGAACCTCGTATTTTACTATCTACAAAAGAGGTGCTTGATGCTCCAAAAGAAATGACTGAGGGCAGACGCACATCTGCATACAAGTACTATGGGGTATCTTACCTTCAACATAATCTAGTATTCATCAACGTAAGAAAAATCCCAGATGAAAAAACGCTTGAAAATACTATAGTCCACGAATTAATCCATATGCGATTCCCATATCTTGCCCATGGAAAAAGATTCAACAAATTGGTAAGACAAGGGCTTCGAGGAAAAACATTTTTGCCATACAGAAAAAGAAGTAAGATCTCTGCTATTTGATTTATATTTCCAATACTTAGGCAAGCTGAGTATAACATGGAAATTGCTGAAATTCTGCCTTTTATCGCAGGTATTGCATCATTTTTAGTTGCAGGTGGATTGGTTGCTTGGATTACAAAGCAACCTGCAGGGACAAAAGAAATGATGGATATCTCAAATGCAGTCAAAGAAGGGGCTGCTGCATTTCTAAAAAGAGAGATGATGATTATTGTCCCAGTAGCTATTGCATTATCCTTGATTATTGCAGTATTTTTGACTCCGTCAAATGGATTGGCATTTGCAGTTGGTGCAGCATTGTCTGCCGTTGCAGGAATTATCTCATTAAAAATTACAGTAAAAGCAGCAGTAAGAGCTGCAAATCTTAGTAGCAGTGGATTAGGAAAGACCTTTGCTATGGCCTTTAGAGGAGGTGCAACAGTAGGTCTTGCAGTTCCTGCGATGGCCTTGGTTGCAATTACTGGTCTTTATGTCATTTATCCAGATCCAATCACAATTGCAGGTGTAGGAATTGGAGCCAGTTTAATTGCATTATTCATTAGAATTGGCGGTGGAATTTTCACAAAAGCTGCAGACATGGGTGCAGACTTGGTAGGAAAAGTGGAGGCTAATATTCCTGAAGATGATCCTAGAAACCCTGCAACTATTGCCGACAACGTTGGTGACAATGTTGGTGATGCAGCAGGAATGGGTTCTGATGTTTATGAATCATACATTGTTACAATACTTGCAGCATTACTTATTGCAGCATTAATTGGCGCTCCAAATTACTTCCTTTATCCAATTCTTATTGGCTCATCTGGAATGATTGCATCAATCATTGGTGTTGTAATTGTTGGCTCAAAAGGAGTAACTGATGTGATGAAGCCGTTGAATCGTTCATTTTATGTTTCAGCTGCAATTGCAATTGGATTAAACTATGTATTTATCACACAATTCATTGAACAATCTGCAGCAGGATATGCTTTGTTTGGAACTACAGTTATTGGAGTAATACTTGTTCCAGTAATTCAGAAAATCACAGACAACTATACTAGTTATAAAAAAGGCCCAGTAAAAGAAATTGCAGATTCTGCAAAGTGGGGTTATGCATCATTAACATTAATGGGAATTATCAAAGGCATGCAATCAACAGGACCATTTATGATTGCCCTAGTTGTTGCAATTATAATTTCATATTCTATTGCTTCATCAGCAGCTCCTGAAGGAACTGACCCAATACTTTATGGGATCTTTGGAACTTCTCTAACTGCAATGGCTATGTTGAGTCTTGCGGGAATTGTCCTTAGTATTGATGCATTTGGTCCTATTGCAGATAACGCAGGTGGAATTGTTGAAATGACTGGAATGGGAGAAGAAAATCGTAAGGTAACTGATGAAATTGATGCAGTAGGAAATACAACAAAGGCAGTTACAAAGGGATTTGCTATTGCCAGTGCTGCATTAGCTGCCTTGGCAATGATTCAAGCATTCCAATTTGAAGCAGCACACATCTTTGAAGGTGTTTTAGAATTAGATTACAGTTTAACTAATCCAGCAATTATTGTTGGATTGCTCATTGGTGGACTGATTCCATTTATCATTACAGGCCAATTAATCAATGGTGTGTCAAGGGCTGCAGGAAAAATGGTAGATGAAGTAAGACGACAATTCAAAGCAGATTCTGGAATCCTTAAAGGAACATCAAAGCCTGATTATGCAAAATGTGTAGACATTGCAACTGTTGCATCAATTAAAGAACTTTGGAAACCAGCAATTGTTGCAATACTAGCACCAATAATTTTGGGTATTCTCTTAGGCCCAACTGCAGTTGCCGGATTACTAATGGGTGCAGTTGTAACTGGAATTTTACTAGCATACCACTTGGCAAACACTGGTGGTGCATGGGATAATGCTAAGAAACTAGTTGAGATGAACGGTGAGAAAGGCTCTGAGGTTCACAAAGTCGCAGTAGTTGGAGATATCATCGGTGATCCATACAAAGATACTGCTGGACCTGCACTAAACACTGTGATTAAATTATTAAACACAATTGCAATTGTCTTTGTATCTGCATTTGTTGCAATTCTTGCAATCTAGTCTTCTACAATAAGTGTCATATCTAACTCATCAATTTGAGCTTGAATTGCTTTTTGTAATGTTGAATTATGGGTGTCGCAGAATTTGAAATAGTTGTCAGCTGTCTGGAAACATCCGCAAATCCATTTTGTTTTCTTGTCTCCTTCTACTGTCCATTTTGAATATTTGTGTTCAGACATGATGATTGTTAAACAACTAATCTAAAAAAGTCTTGTAGAAAAATGAAAAAAATGTTTAAGGACAGCCTTCCATCTTTTGGATAAAGTAGCCTTTTTCCTTAATTGCCTGCTCTACAGGTTCTGGTGCACCTTGTGAATGGCAGAATTGACATTCATTTGTAGTCATCTCTGCTTGTCCTTCACCGATTGATTCTAACCACTCTTTACCATATGTGATGGCTTTGTCGTGATCTTTTTCACCAGTAATTACATCAAAATGCATGGTATGACCATCTGCTGCTTTGACATAAGTGTCGTATACGTGAATTTCCATATTTGTAATTAAAAAAAGGGATATTTAATTCAAAGATCATCAGAATTCATGAAATATACCGTTGAAATTACAATTCCAAACTCTTCAAACATACTTTTAGAATTAGATGATAGAAATTCTCCAAAAACTGTCAATGATTTTATCAAAAATTTACCATTTACAGTTGATCTTAATGTTTGGGGTGATGAAATCTATACGTCAAAATCTCCTATATCTCAACCCGAAGAGAATGCAAAGTCTCCTGTAGAACTAAATGATGTTGCCTATTGGCCAACTGGAAAAGCAATATGCTTGTTTTATGGACCTACTCCTATAGGCAAGCCTGGAGAGATTACACCAGCTTCGCCCGTAAATGTGATTGGAAAAATCATTTCACCTGATAAATCCATTCTAAATGATATTGACACTGAGCGGGCTACATTTAGCTTGAAATAGTCCTATTCGATTGGAATTTCTAATATTTCTGATTCAAGTACAAACGCTCTAAAATTTTTATTGATACCTGAATAAATTATCCATACAACTGGATTACTTTCCATGAATTTTTTGTCTGTGTTTGATGGAAATGCATCTGAATCTGGATGTGAGTGAAATATTCCGATTACCTCAAGCCCTTTTTGCTCTGCAATCTTGTACCCTTCAATTAATTGATCATTTGAGATTGTAAAATTCACTGGAGACTCTTCAATATTTTCTGTTAGGAAGACGTCTGAAACTAAATTATTTTTACCAAATAAAATTGCACATGATTCGTTTGGTTTCTGATTTTCTGAATATTCTGATAGAATTTTTTTATCAGTTTCTGATAAAATAATTTTCTGCAAATCTATTCTACGTTGACTGTTCCAATCATCCATGGATGTAAAATACAATAATAGTCGTAACTTCCTGCGTCTACAAATGTAAACTCATACGAATCTCCCGTGGATAATATGTCTGAATCAAATACTCCATCTGCACCTGTTTCAGGATTACCTGAAGTTGCAGTATGCATTGTATTATCTACATTTTCCCAAACTACTGTAGTTCCAACTGAGATGTCGATTACTTCCGGATCATAATATATCTGGCCTTCTTCTGGTATTGCAGCTCCTTCTGGAATTATAACTTTAGTTGGTTCTTTTGGTGCTTCAATTACTAATGTTGCAACCATCCATGGATGTACAATACACATGTATTCATATTCACCAATTTCTAAATCACTTGTATCTAATGTATAGACTTCACCTGCACTAATCAAACTAGAATCAAATGTTTCTCCAAAGTCTACTGAACTAGTTACAGTATGTGCAACAGAGTCTACGTTAGTCCATTCTACTATGTGTCCTTGTTGAACTATTGCTCTATCTGGTTCATAATCTGGTGCTCCTTCTTCAGCTGAGCCTTCTAAAATTTCAATTGCAAATATTGGTCCAGTAGGTGCAACTTCTTCAACTGGTTCCTCCACTCCAGCTTGTTGTGGTATCATGTATGTATCAGGACTGACAAATCCAAATGCAACCCACATTATTATTCCAGTAGCTGCTGCCATTCCAACAATTGAACCGACTGGTTTTACAATTGTTGGATGCTTCATTGCAAGATAAGCAATGATGATTGCTGGGAATGCTATTGCCATTAAGATTCCTGCAATAGTGATTACATAGTCTGAAGAATTCATAGTTAATGCAAACATTCCAAATCCTAATGCAATGGATATAATTACCAAAGTCGTTGCTTTGGCTCTATTACTCGTTGAAACACCTCCATCTAAGATACCTGCAGCTAAGAAAATCAATCCTACAAACATGGTAAGACCTGTCAAAGCGTGCATTCCATCGATGAAAGTATGTGCAATACCTGCATAAGACAATGTAAGACCAGCTAATCCTATAGCTGTTAGTCCCATTCCAGGCATCATGAGGTCCCAATTACTCATTTAAGATAGCTGATAGAGCTGAGATACTTATTCCTTTTGAAATATGTAGATCACCTAGACGAAGAAATTAAATGGCTTTGAGAGAGGATAGAGTCAATTGGGATTTAATGAAATACTGGAGATATCAAAACCCAGAATTGTTGTACTTTTAGTAATAACTGCAGTTACATCCATGTATGCTGCAAGTAAACTAGTTCCAGGGGCTCCTGATCTTAGTTATTGGTCATATTTGCACATAATTATTGCCGGTGCTTTGGCATCAGCAGGTTCTAGTGCACTAAATCACTATTATGATAAAGATATTGATCCAAAAATGACACGAACAAGTACTAGACCAATTCCTTCAGGCCGAATGAAAGCATCCAATGTTTTGATTTATGGGGTTGTTGTAAGCTGTATTTCTGTAATCTATGGATATTTAGCATTAAACGCAGTATCTGCATTCTTTATTGCAGTTGGAATATTTTCATATGTGATAATCTATACAGTTTGGCTCAAACGTAGAAATACATCTAACATTGTTATTGGTGGTATTGCAGGTAGTGCAGCAGCTTGGGCTGGATGGGCAGCTGCTACTGGCAGCATGGATTTGTTAGGCTTCTTAGTTGGCTTTTTAGTATTTGTTTGGACTCCATCTCACTTTTGGTGTCTTGCCATGAAAATTAAAGACGAATATGCACAAGCTCAAGTTCCTATGCTTCCTGTTGTAATTGGAATGCAAAAAACATCAAAGTTCATTTTAGGAAATACTTTAATTTTAATTCCATACTCTTTGATACTTTCAATAATTCCTGATGGAATGGGGCTTGTTTACACAATTATTGCAATTGTTTCTGGCGGTTTGATGCTTGTCTATCACTATAAACTTACAAAGAATCCTACATCTGACTTTGCTTGGAAGGCATACAAAGTAACTGCACCATATCTTACGATTATCTTTGTAGCAGTTGCATTAGATGCAGCATTTCATATTCCTTTATTCTGATAATTATTTCTTAAAACCCGGAAAACTAGCTTCGTAGTCTTTTTCCATCATTTCTTTATTTTGTTCCTCAACACTGTCTATTTCTTCCTTAATTACAATTGCTTCTATTCTGCGTTCATCTTTTGTTATCCATGAAACAGAAATTAGTCCCAGAATCTCTAAATCTAAAAGTAGTTTATTGTATTTGTCTTCTGGAATGATTAATCCATCGCTAGTGAGGCTTCTATAAAGCTCAACATCTGTTAGGGATCCTACTTCTTTTACCTTGTCGTATATTGTATTTCGTAGTGGAATTGCCATTTTTATCCGTAAAATGATTTATCTCCTGTCTTTGGTACTACGTTAGATATACTTTCCTTCACAGTATTATACCACTGATCAACTTCTTTTGTAATTGATGGCCTAATCTGTTTTAGACTATTTGCAAAATGTTGACTGGAAATTTTTGTTGATTTCTCTCTCATTGCAAGAACTGCAGCTTCTCTACAAAGTGCAGCTAAATCTGCACCAGTATAGTTTTGAGTGGCAACTGCAATCTCTTGTAACTTCACATCATTTGTCAAAGGCATCTTTTTTGTTAATATTTTGATAATCTCTAATCGTCCTTTTTCATCTGGTGGCTCAACATATAGGACTAAATCTAATCTACCTGTTCTTAACAAAGAATTATCTAAAACATCTGGTCTATTAGTAATTCCAATTACTACCACCCTTGAAGAAATACCTTCTTCAATCTCTGTTAGTAGTTGACTAAGAATAGTTTCACCTACTCCACCTTCTCCTGATTTGAATCGTGCCAATGAATCTAACTCGTCAAAAATTACAACACATGGTGATGATGCTTTTGCTTTTCTGAAAATTTCTCTAATTGCTTTTTCCGATTCACCCATCCATTTTGAAAGAATCTCGGGACCTCTTACTAAAATCATGTTTGCTCCAGTTTCTGTTGCAAGTGCTCTTCCAAGCAATGTTTTTCCACATCCTGGTGGTCCATAAATCAAAGCTCCTTTTGGAGGTCTAATTCCCATCTTTGTAAATTTACTTGGCTCTTTCATTGCAATGATTAGATTATCCGTTAATGCTTTTTTGATTTCATCTAATCCTCCTACATCATGCCACCATACTTTTGGTCTCTCAACATAAAATTCCCTCATTGCAGTAGGGACCACTTCGTGCATGGCATCGTAAAAATCAACTAGTTTAATCTCCATAGATTGTAATACTTCAGATGGGATTTTTTCTGTTTCAAGATCTATTTCTGGAAGATACCTTCTGATTGATTTTAGGGCAGCCTCCCTACATAATGATTTGATGTCCGCACCTGTATACCCATGCAATTCTGATGACAAATCTTTCAAATCAATATCGTTACTTATTGGCATTCCTCTAGTGTGAATTTCCAGAATCTCAAACCTTCCATCTTCGTTTGGAACTGAGATTTCAAATTCTCTATCGAATCTGCCTGGTCTTCTAAGTGCAGGGTCTACACTATCTGGTCTATTTGTTGCACCAAGTACAATGACGTTTCCTCTATCTGTAAGTCCATCCATTAATGCTAATAATTGTGCAACAACTCTTTTCTCCACATCACCATATGCCTCTTCTCTTTTTGGTGCAATTGCATCAATTTCGTCTATGAAAATTATGCTAGGTGAATTGTCTTTTGCTTCTTTGAAAATCTCTCTTAACTTTGCTTCTGTTTCGCCATAATACTTGTTCATAATTTCTGGACCATTAATTGAAAACATATTGGCCTCTGACTCACTTGCCATTACTTTTGCTAGTAATGTTTTTCCACATCCTGGTGGTCCATAAAGCAAAATTCCACTATGAGGCTCTATTCCTAACCTTGTAAATAATTCTGGATGTTTTAATGGAAGTTCTACAATCTCTCTCATTGCTTTGACTTCGTTTCTTAGGCCGCCAACTTCTTCATATGTAACCCGTACTTTTCTATCAACTGTAGATTCAGTTGAAATGGATAGGTTTGTACTACGATCAATCTTTACAACACCTTTTGGACTGGTCTTTGTAATTTTAAAGTCCATAGAATTTCCTAAAATCATAACGGAGATTTCATCTCCATGTGTAATTGGCAATCCCTTTAATCTATTCTTTACAAAATCAGTAAATTCTTTGTCTACTGTTACTGAATCATTAACTGGTGTAAGTGAAACTGCTTTTGCAAATTTTGATGTCACTTTTCTAATTTTTACAAAATCATTTAGCGAACCTCCAACATTTTTTCTTGTTTGACCATCAATCCTTATGATGTCTGGGAATTTTTCATCTTCATCTACTGGCCAAACAACTGCACAACTTGTTCTTGAACCCATCACTTCAATAATATCTCCTGGGGTGACTCTGAGAAAATCCATAGCTTCGGGACCAATTCGAGCACGTTTTTTGCCTACGTCTCTTTGTTTTGCTTCTCCGATTCTCATTTGCAAAGGTTCTTCTTTGCGGGCCAAAAAATCTCCTATTTCATGTCGACTGACATTCGACTCATATTGAGCACTTCAAATTCACTAACGCCTTCAACAGATCTAATTGCGTCTTCTAGTGAATCCATTTGTCCTTCTTGATCTTCTAAAACAAATTCTGCTTTTAGAAATTCTAACCCAAAAGCCAATGGCTCTTTTGCATGTCTTTTCATAGTAATTCCTTCTTTTAGTGAACTTTTGATGGTTTCTGCTAACTTGTCAAGATCTATCTCTGTTCCATCTGGAAGAATTTTTGTGATTAATAGTAATTGAGTCATTTTCTAAGGTCCTTGAACGTTACAAGAAGAACAAGTATAGTTTCTTGCTGCTTCTCTGCAACTTTGACATCTCCAAATTAAATCTGCACCGCAATCAGGACAATTAAATTTTACACATTTATCATTAGGCATAATCGGTCTGTTACAACAACTACATGTTGGTAATGAAATCGTAGACGACATATTCCCAATTTTTCTGTAAACATCATTTATACCTTGCTTAGAAATTGAGCACGGTTTAACTCAATAATTTTTTAATTTCTCCGCCTATTAGGGTTTGAGCAGTTTTTAATGAACCTTTTATTCCAAGTAATTTTATAATTGAGCCAGTATGAAAATCAAAATCATCTTTTTCTGAAATTTCTTTTGTGATCTCAGGTGTAATTGACTCAAATAATTTGTTGATTGTATTGTTGTCTAATCTCTCCAAAATTTTTCTTGCAATAGATTGTTTTTCAAATTCTTTACCAAACCTATTCATCCATTTTTTTTGATATTCATATAGTTCTGATTTGTCATTTGTTTCTAAAAATTTTGAAATAGCTTGACCTGCATAAACTCCTCCTATCCCACTAGTAAAAATACCTCCAGCTGTTGTTGGTTTTGCCTGACCTGCTGCATCTCCTACAATTACTGTTTTCCCTTCAACAAAATTCTCAATTGGGCCCTTAATCCAAATTGGAGCAAAAATTTTCCTGATAACTGAAAATTCTTTTCTCTCCTCTAGAATCTTATCCAATGCTTCAGCGACATTGATTCCTCTTCCTGCAACTCCAACTTTTCCCTTACCTTCTCCTGATGGAATCACCCATCCAAAAAATCCAGGATATTTTTCTTGATCAAAAAATACTTCGACTTTTCCTTTCTTGATCCAATTTGAATAAATTTCGTATTGGGCTGATGATAAAATGCCAGTTCTATCTTTATGAATTAGAGATGAAACTCCTCTTGCATCAACTAAAATTTTACAATCAATCTTTTCTTCATTTGTTCTAATCCCTGTGTCTGTAATTTCCTGAAAACTTGTCCTAACTTTGATTACTGCACCATTCTTTTGAGCTTGAAAAGCAACTTGCTTGTCTAATTCTCTTCTACTGATCTCAACTACCTTTTGATTTTTGGAATTAATTGTGAAACTATTCCCATTAGGTGATGTGATTTCAGCTGAATCTATCATATGTTCAAATGTTTTTCTAAATGGAATGATTCCTAGTTCTTCCAAGCCTGCAATGCTGACTAGGCCCCCACAATGTTCCGGAGTGCCAATTTCATAATCTTCTTCAATAACAAGAACTGAAAACCCTTTAGAAGCAATTTCTCTTGCACATAATAATCCTGCAACACTTCCACCAGCAACAACTACATCAAAGTACACATAATTCGTTTCTTTGTCAATTATTTAATTCAAAAGTTTTTCATTAAGCCTGTATTTGATTAGTTTATGGGTTACATTAAACAGGTAATTGTTGTAAGAACTGATCTCAAAATGGGTAAAGGGAAGATTGCTGCACAAGTAGGACATGCTTGTGTACTTGGTGCAGAGCATGTGAGAAAATCTCATCCTGAATGGTATCAAGAATGGTGGGGAGGTCAAGAAAAGGTTGTAGTCAAAGTATCTGGAATTAAAGAACTACAAGAAGTAAAAAGACATGCTATAGATTTGAATCTTCCTTGGTCTGAAGTAACTGATGCTGGACATACTCAGATTGCACCTGGGACAACTACGTGTATTTCAATTGGACCTGCTCCTGAAAATTTGATTGATAAAATTACTGCTGATCTAAAATTACTTTAACATACTTGGAATAAGATATAACGAGGCTTGATTTTTTTAAAGACATGAAGAAAAAAGCAGTAATGGTTACAGTGTTTTTTGGATTTATTCTGTTATCGTCAACTATCATGATTACACTTCCAGGAATTATGCCACCTAGTGATGAATCTGAAATGACTGTTACTGGTACTCCTGCAGATAACTTTCCTGATGATCAACGTGCTCAGTTTTGTGGTTCAAGTACTGCAAAATCTACTACTTTCATTCAAGAATATTCTATTCCTACATTGTGTACTAATCCTTTAGCTATTGTATCTGATTATGATGGAAATATTTGGTTCACTGAAACTAATACTGGTAATTTGGCAAAATTTGATCCTATCACTGAAACATTTATTGAATATGAAAACCCTTCATGGCCACCAGGTGGACGCTCAATGATGTGGGGAATTGATTACGCACCTGATGGAACTGTTTGGTATACTGATGAAACTTATGATTCTGTTTGGAAGTTTTCAACTATTGATGAAGAGTATAGTAGACTATCATATCCATCTGAAGGAGATTCATTACCTCAAAAACTCCAAATTCATGGCTCTCAAATTATAGTGAATGATTTTACTGGAAATAAAATCACATTCTTAGATCCAAATCAATCAGAAGAAGATGTTAATTATCTAAGTATTCCTTCTCCTGTAGATGATTCTGTAACTGCTGATTTTGCAGTTGATGCGGATGATAATGTTTGGTTTACAAATTGGTTGTTTCAACAAGGGGGTGTTTTAGTAAAATTTGATCAAAATGCATATTTTAATTCTGTTTCAAATTCTGGTGAAAACTATCTTCCCTTACTTGATTTTATTGAAATATATCAATTACCTCCAGAACTACTTACTCCAAATGGCTCAGTAGTTACTGATGATGGAACCATCTGGTTGGCAGATACCACTACGTCATACTTTTTTAATTTTGATCCTGTTACTGAAGAATTTATACAATATGTTACAGCTGATCCATTACCTAGTACATATGGAAACCAAACAGGAATTGTCAAAACTCCCATATCCAGACCCTATTGGATGGAGACCGATGAACAAAATAGAATTGTCTTTAATGCACAAACTGCAAACAACATTTCTGTAATGGATCCAAAATCCCAAACTCTTGTAGAATATCATGTTCCGTCTAAAAATCCAAATTGGGGTGACTGTGATCCTGGAACTGGTTTGATGTTAGCTGATTGTGGTTTGGCTCAAATCTTTGATTTTACAATAGATGGTGAAAAAATCTGGTTTACCGAGTGGGTTGAAAATAATATTGGCGTAGTTGACACTTCTGTTCCACTACCTCTTGAAATTCAATTTGAATCTAATTCAATTAAATTAACACCTGGTGATTCAAAGCATTTCAATTTTATTGTATCCCCTTTGTCTCAAAATGATTTGGTGGGAGTTTCATTAGTAATGTCTACCACTCATGATTTTCTAAATGTTGAACTTGAAAATAACTCTCCTAACACATTCCAATTAGATTCTGATGCACCACGCCCAATTCATACTTCTATTAGTGCATCCGAAGATGCAGTTCCTGGAACTTACAAAATTTTACTTGGTGCACAATCTACTGATGTAGCAGTAAGCAAATTTGTTACAGTGACAATAGAGTGATACCAAATCTAGATTCACAAATAGGAATTTCTGTTTATAGTACAACTTTTCCTGGAATTGGTGGAAAAATTAGACTATCTCCTGAAGATTTTAACGTCAGTGAAATAATCTCAGAGAAAATACAAAACTCCCTAAATCATCAAGAAGGATATGCTGTATACAAACTAAAAAAGAAAAAAATTGATACTAATCATGCATTATCAAGTATTTTTAGAAAAAAAGGCATTAGATTAAAATCACTTGGATTAAAGGATGCATCTGCAATCACTGAACAATTTGTTTGCTCTGGAAATAAAGGAAAAGCCCTGGAAAATTTTTCAACTGAAAAATACTCTCTGGAAAATATTGGTTATGTAAAAAAACCATTGTCAAAAAAAGATATGATCGGCAATCACTTTAAAATTCAAATTTCTGAATGTTCTGATAATTTATCTGATTTTAAAGAATATGATAAAGTCTTGAATTTTTATGGTTATCAACGCTTTGGATCAAAAAGACCTGTTACTCATCTAATTGGCAAGGCTATTTTACAGCGAGATTTTAAAAAAGCCGTAGATCTTATCTTATCTTTTACATCTGTATATGATTCAAAAGAAAATTCTGAGATTCGTGAAAAGCTTTCAGATAAAGAAAATTATGCAAAATATTTTGATCATGTTCCAATTCAAATGGATATTGAGCGAATTGTTCTAAAAGAAATGATTGAACATAACGAATACATTCGTGCGATACGAGCTATTCCTTTATCATTGAGACGATTTTATATTCAGGCTTACCAGTCTTTTATTTTTAATCAATCTCTAAGTTCAGCTTTTGCGGATGGTGAAAATCTTTTTGAGGCTCAATCAAGTGATGTTTGCTTTGATTTTAATGGCATAATTGGAAAATATGTACGTGGTTTGGATCAACGATTGGCACTACCTTTTGTTGGGTATTCATATTACAAAAAAACAAGATTTGATTATCAAATTTCAAAAATACTGAAGCTAGAAGAGATCACACCTAAAGATTTCTTCATCAAAGAGATGCAAGAAGTAAGTAGTGAAGGAGGCTTTAGACAGGCTGCAATTCATTGCTTTGATTGCGCTTCACAAGAAAATACTGTAGAATTTTCTCTATCGAGAGGTATGTTTGCAACAATTTTGTTAAGGGAGATAATGAAACCTACGGATCCTATTGTGGCAGGCTTCTGAGATCATTTTTAGACTAATATTTTTAGATGTCTTTAAGTTGGTGTTTTTTTAACAAAATTTGATTTAGATGGAAAAAGCATACATGCTAATTAGTTGTGAAATCGGAGAAGAACAATCCCTTTCCGATCAACTACAACAAATTCCAGAGGTAAAAAATTGTCTAATCACATATGGCAGCTATGATGTTGTAGCAGAATTTGTCACAGATACTCCTGCACAAATGAATGAGGTAATTACAAACAAAATAAGAAAATTCCAAAAAATCAGAAGCACAATTACATTACGTGTCACAAACTAGTCTTTTTTGAATATAATTGCTATAATTCCTGCTCCTATTACAATTAATCCGATAATCGCAATTTGAATACCATACGTTACCCAATCGGGATTTGAATACATGAATGATGATTGAGGCCCTACTACTGAATGCCCTTGGAGGTGAAAAATAATTCCAAGCACTCCGATAATCACTCCTACTATAATGGCTAAAATTCCCTTTTTCACAAAATATCTAAATTTTTAGTCCTAAAAAGGGTAAAGAGAATTGATAATTTGACCAAATGATTTTTCGATTTGTTCTTTAATTACATTCCCAAGATTTGATAAAATGTACGAATGGGATGCGACTTATGAGTCACACAGCCACAAATATCTGGGTTTGATATTGTTTGTATCTTCCGCATCTCTGGCAATTCTCTTGTTTTTAATTTTCCATCCGCAAATTGAATCTCTCAATAAGGAATCCCCAATTTTGATTAATATCATGTTTCTTCCTGCCATGGCAATTGGATTTCTTTATGGTGTGAGAATTACAGAACGAGCTGTACGTCCTTCCGAAATTCGTAGTGCCTTTAAAAGATCCGTTGTAAAAATATTCTTGTTCTTTTTTGTTATAGGTGGCATGTTTAGTGCTGTAAACTTTGCAATAAATGGTGGAAGTGTGATGCCTGAGGTCTCAATTTTAGATGATGGACTTTTGCCCTGGGTTAATGAATTTGTAACTGCAAACGGGGGTGCGACATTCCTAATTATTACAAGTATAACATTGATGGCATCTGCAACTAAACGAATTGTTGGAATGAACTCTGGATTCTTGAATAGACTGGTGACCTTTGTTGGAACTTTTGTGTTTATGACGATACTTGTTTTGAGTTTCACAAAATCTGATCCAACTTCCTCTGGAGTTTTCTTGTATACCTTTTATCAAGCAGGAATAGTTGGTGGAGCATTTTATGCAATGAATAAACTAACAAAAAATCAAAATATGTTGGAAGATTTCACGAATGGTTATTAAATTACTCCCACTTTTCTGGGTCTACATAAATTCCTGATATTTCATTGTTAATTCTATCTCTATATTTTACACAATCCTCTGGTACAAAATCATTCAATTTACATTCATTGAAATGCTGTGTGTTGTGCCTTTGGATGTTATCTGAAAAAAGTACATCTGCTCCCAAAAATAATGCCAAAAGACCTATCACTGCAAGACTTGCTGAAACAGCAATCATTGCATAACCAACTTGGGCATAATTGTGAGGGTCTTTCATTTACTAAAAAACAAAAACTCTTGAATTTAATCTTTTCAAGTTAAGATTTTGCGATCAAATTCTTAGAACTAGTGTGTTTTTTAGGAAAAAAAGAAAAGACAGTACTGAAAACATTCTACATTGAGCATTCAAATTCTCCAGTATGAGTTTCTAGGTCCTATTCCACTTGATGAGTGGGGACCGCCGATGGAAAAACTGGTATATCTTATCCTCTCAAAAGATCAAGACAAATTCAATATTCTCTATATTGGTGACTGTGAGATGACTGATGACAAGTCATTTTTTGTACAGCACGAAAATTTCAAATGTTGGGTAGAAAAATCAGGCTCTGAAAAATCACTCTATCTTGCAATATTGCCTATGTTTGAATCAAGTAAAGATCACAGGCTAAGTGTTTACAATAAAATACTTTCAAGATACAAACCCCCATGTAATTCTGAAAATGATCCAAAACCTGAGCCTACTTATTCTGTTAGAACATCTGAAGAACCAAAAGAGAATTCACAAAAAATTCTTTGTCTGTGCTGTGGGTCTGAAATGAAAGCAGAGCAAATTCTTGAAAAATCTACTGTTTATCGATGTACCAGCTGTGGCTTGAGTGATACAAAACTTAACTCTTAACTTTGTTTTGTACATCAAACAATTGCAGTGTTAACAAATCAATTGCTTTTTTCAAATGTTGAAATTCATTAATGGAATGCATTTGTCCTTCAACTAATGCCCTCATTATTTTAATTGAATTTTTTTGAAAATCATCTGATGCAACAATTTCCATTGCATTAATTTTTGATAACAGGTTGTCTAATTCTTTAATCATTTCATCTGATGGCTTATGTTTGTCCATGAATATTGTAAATTGATTTTACTATATGAATTGTTACAATAAATCTTCATCAATTTCTTGAATTGGATCCAAGTATTGCTGACATGTGCATGTGGGAATTTGACATTTGCCTGCTTTGATTATGGAATTACTATTTTCATTTGGAGAATGTGCTTCATCAGTATGGTGACATCTATTACAATTCATACTCAAAATCAGATTTCCTAATATTTAATCTGCCAGTTAAGGAATTAAGACTGCTCGTGCTTCAATTTCCGAATCTTTTAATTTTTTTAGGACTTCGTTTGCACTTTCTAATGGGAACACCTGGGATATCACCTCAATGTTATTCTCATTGCATATATTGATGACTTGCTCCATGTCTTTTGTAGAGCCAATCAAAGTTCCTCTGATTGTTTTTTCTTCAAATGCCATAAAGGAAGGATTTTCTCCAACTGTTGCAATTACGACTAGTCCTCCTTTCTTTACTGATTTTATTGCAGTATCTGTAACTATGTCTGCTGGCGCAAAAACTATGGCAGCATCTAGCATCCCATGTTTTTCTTTTATTTTGGCAAGAAATTCATCTTGATTTTCTGAAAATGTCATTGCGTCAACTGCGCCCAATCTTTTTGCAACATCCAAATGTTTTTGTGTTCTAGAAAATGCAATAACGTCGCAATTTTCAACTTTGGCAAACTGTATGGCCATATGTCCCACTCCTCCTATTCCAAAAATTCCAATTTTTTTGTGCAATTTTGGTTCAACAGCTTTGACTGCTTTGTATGCTGTAATACCTGCACAAAACAATGGCGCAGCATATTCTGGTTTCATACTTTCTGGAACTTTGGTTGCAAAATCCTCTGTAACTGTTATGAATTCTGTATATCCTCCCTTGAATGATTCTCCAGTGATTACTGATGATTCGCAAAGATACTCTTTACCTTCTTTACAATATTGACACTTTTTACATGCCTCTAAAAGTGGGGTTATTCCTGCTCTGTCTCCTACTTTGAATTTAGAAACTGAATCACCGATTTGAACTACTTTGCCAACTAGCTCATGACCTGGAACTGTTGGAAGATTTGGTGGTATACCGATATCTTTCCAATCTCCTTCGATCCCATGAAGTTGAGAATGACAAACTCCACATGCTTCAATTTTTAATAGAATCTCATTTGGTCTTTGAATTTGATGCTTGTCTATCTCAGTTAATTTTAGTGGATTAGTTTCAATTTTGGCACATTCAGATAGCACCATGGCACGCATTTTTTCCATATTTCAAAGCATAAAGCACGAAATTTTAAGATTCGCTCATTAGAAAGATAAAGGACCGAAATTTACTTCAATCATGGCTGAAATTAGTGATGAAGATCGTGAAAGGGTAAAATTATTGCAGCAAATCACAGCATCAAAAAATGAATTCAAGAAATTATCCTTAGAACAATTACAGCGATTACAAGAATTAGTTGAAAAAAAAGATTATAGTCATGATAAAAAGGCTCATAAATCAAAAGTGAAACTACTAGGAAAAATCAATGTTAGAATTTACGAATTAACTGAAGGCAAAGGCATCTGGGGATAATTCCTCTAATTAAGTACTAATATTGAAATGACTTTTGATTAAACGTGGTAGAAAATAATCTCATTCATGAGACTAGTCCGTATTTACTTCAACATGCCAATAATCCTGTTGATTGGTATGGTTGGAATGAAATTGCATTAAAAAAAGCAAAAGATGAAAACAAACCAATTTTTCTAAGCATTGGTTACAGCTCATGCCATTGGTGTCATGTAATGGCACATGAATCATTTGAAAACGAAGATGTTGCACAATTCATGAATGAAAATTTTGTAAACATTAAGGTTGACAGAGAAGAAAGACCTGACATCGATGATATTTATCAAAAAGTTTGTCAGATTGCAACTGGTCAAGGCGGTTGGCCTCTAAGTATTTTTCTTACTCCTGATCAAAAACCCTTCTATGTTGGTACTTACTTTCCGGTTTTGGATTCTTATGGTCGGCAAGGTTTTGGAAGTATTTGCAGACAACTAGCTCAAGCATGGAAGGAAAAACCAAAAGATATTGAAAAATCAACTGAAAAGTTCCTCGATGCGCTTCAAAAAACAGAAACCATTACCGCTCCAACAAAATTAGAACGACCAATTCTAGATGAAGCTGCAATGAATTTATTCCAAATTGGTGATCCTACATATGGTGGATTTGGGTCTGCACCAAAGTTTCCAAATGCAGCAAATATTTCATTCTTGTTTCGCTACGCAAAACTTTCAGGTCTGTCCAAATTCAATGAATTTTCCCTTAAAACCCTCAAGAAAATGGCAAATGGTGGAATTTTTGATCAAATAGGTGGTGGTTTTTCTAGGTATTCTACTGATGCAAAGTGGCTTGTCCCTCATTTTGAAAAAATGCTTTACGATAATGCGCTGATTCCTGTCAATTATGCTGAGGCATATCAAATTACAAAAGATCCTTTTTATCTTGATGTCATGAAAAAAACACTTGATTTTGTATTACGTGAAATGACTTCTCCTGAAGGTGGATTTTATTCTGCATATGATGCAGATTCAGAAGGTATTGAAGGAAAATATTATGTTTGGAAGAAAAGTGAAATAAAAGAAATTCTGGGTAGCAATGCTGATCTATTTTGCCTGTACTTTGATGTCACTGATGGTGGAAATTGGGAAGGCAATAACATTCTGTGTAATAATCTTAATCTTTCAACTGTTGCATTTAATTTTGGAGTTACTGAACAAAAGGCCCAAGAAATTATTGATTCATGTTCTGAAAAATTATTAAAAGTTCGCTCAAAACGAATTCCTCCAGGTTTAGATGATAAGATTTTGGTTTCATGGAATTCTTTGATGATTACCGCATTTGCTAAAGGCTATCGTGTTACATCTGATATAAGATATCTTGATGCTGCAAAAACTTGTATTTCTTTTATAGAGAATAATCTTTTTGAAAATGGTAAATTATTACGTACTTACAAAAATGGAGATGCCAAAATAGATGGATATCTAGAAGATTATTCCTATTTTGTAAATGCATTATTGGGTGTATTTGAAATTGAGCCTGAAAAAAAATATCTTGAATTGGCTTTAAAATTGGGTAATCATTTAGTGGCTCATTTTTGGGATTCAAACACTAACAGCTTCTTTATGACTTCAGATGATCATGAAAAATTAATAATTCGACCAAAGAGTAATTATGATTTGTCATTACCTTCTGGCAATTCTGTATCTGCTTTTGTAATGTTAAGATTATTCCATTTATCTCAAAAGCAGAATTTCCTTGAAATTTCTACAAAAATAATGGAATCTCAGGCACAGCTGGCCGCAGAAAACCCTTTCGGATTTGGATATTTACTCAATACCATTTTTAATTATATGGAAAAACCGTTGGAAATAACAATAGTTAATACAGAAAATTCAGAGTTATGTGATTCTATTCTAACTGATTATCTGCCTAATTCGTTTATTGTAACAATTCAAAATTCCACTCAATTGAAACTTTTATCTGATTTTCCATTTTTTGCTGGAAAAACTTTTGAGGATAAAACTACTGTTTTTGTTTGCAAAGATTTTTCTTGCTCATTACCATTGCGTACACTGGATGAAATAAAATCACATCTTTAGATTTTTTTTAAATTTACATCAATTGTGCTTCCAACTTGAGGTCTTCCCATGTTGTCATATCTTGATTTTGGCATAGCTATTGTAATTTGTGTTTGTTGATATGATTTTATATTCACTGTGGGCTGTGCTTGTAAGATAGCTTCAAGTAATGGCATTACTTGCTCTTTTGTTTCAGCATCGAGCTTCTTTGAAACATTTTCTATGATCATTTGTTTTTGTGATACTGGCTCTGTTGAAACATTTTCTATCAGTGTCAATTGGACCATCTGACCATTATCTACTATCTGTGTAATTTTGAATTCGTTTGTTGCTGACAATGATTTGCTTAGTTTTTTTGATGATTTATCTTTACCGAATTGCGAAATAAAGTGCAATCACTGCAGTTGCTACAGCTGCACTTACACCTAACCCAAAAATGATTTTACTACCGTCGACATTCATATTTTTATTTTGTTTATTCAGAATTAAACTGTACTGATTTCCCTTTTTCTAATTTTTTCACTGATGATTTCTACGTAAGTGTTTTAATAGAAAAATTCTATTTTTTGTTATTATAAGCCAAAAAACTGTGTCCATACCCTCTACGCGGAACAACCCTTTCTAACAGAGGAGTCATGAAAGAGTGCCTAATCCGGCACTCTTTCACATTAAAATTATCATTCTTTTGATATAGAATCTTCATTTTCATCTACATCTTTTTTATTGGTTTCAAATCTATGAGGATCCAAAATAGATTTTTTGATTAGTGGTGCACGCTCTTTAATAATTTGATTGAATTCCCTCATATCTTCCAAACTTGGTGATTGTTGTTGGTTCTGATATGCCTGTAAAAATCCTGAATAGACACATCCTGTAATAATTCCAAATGCGGTATCTGGGACAGATCCTATTTCTGGTACAAAATTCTCAGCAATTTGTCTGTATGATTCTGATTCATTTATGTAGTAATCGATTAAACTATCGATAAATTCTTTATTCTCTTTAGAAATTGTCATGATTTTTTCTCTATTTTCTAGTTTATTTAATTGTCTTTGGTAATGGTTTTTCTTATTACCAAAATTATCTTTTCATTACCTGCCTGTGACATAAGCAATATACAAAATTGATGAGATAATTAGAGATATTCCTAGTATTATTGCTAATTCTTTTCTTGAAAAAACACTTGCTCTAAAACTCATAATATTACTGAAATGATTGTGAACTTAAGGCTTGAGATACTATATCTAAAATTAAGAATTTGTGCTAATTATTGCCTTTGATTAATCGTTTATTTATTCATAAATTATTTTTTAGATGTTGTGGAAATTAGAATCTGATGAAGACTTTTTTCGAATATGTGATTCAAAAAAAATGGTGGCAGGATATTTTGATCCCGACTATGGAGAGATTTTCCCAAAAGAGAATTCAGAAGAAATTATTTCATCTATGCTAAAAAACCATGATAAAATTTTGGGTGGTATCATGATGGTTCCTTTAGTAAAGTTTAATCTATTTGATACTGATTTGGATACTGATATCTATAAAGTAGAACAAAATGTGATACGAGTAAATGAGCATCTACAAAAATGGAAGAATTTCTTATCTCAAACTAATAGAGAAAAGCATTCCATTAGAATTTCCCACACAGATCAAGACATGCTTACAATAACTTTTGAAGTAAAATTCTCAAAACCAACTCCTCTTGAAAAAAAACAGTTACTAGACGAACTCTTTACAACTTTAGATTTGCTGCAGAAATCAGATTTGTTATGATTTTGCCTGAATACCTTGTAATACCAATATATGCTGACAGTGTAACTGCAAGCAAAACAAGTGTACCTATGGGAAATTCTGGAACTGCAGCATACTCTTCTGATTCTGCAATCAATGTGTATTCTTTTATCTGTTCATTTTGAATTTTATCTGGGATTGTAACCAAAAAGAAAGCATTGTCGTTTACTCCTAAATAATCTGGTTCTGGATGAATTCTTGAGACTCCTGCTACATTCCCTTCTATATCATAAAGAGTTGCAATTATTGCCACAGTATTTGCTGTAATGTGGCCATTATTCTTGACAACACCTGTGATGATTAGGTTATTGTGGTTATCTGTTGATAATTCTGATTCAGTAATGTCTATCACTTGACTTTTTGGATGACTTAATTCATAATCTAAATTCAATGAATATGATTCAGTATCTTTTGCTTCATTACTGGGCAATACCAGTTCAAATGGTCCTTTCATCCCTGGCATGATTGTATTTACTAAAGAATTCACCTCTTTTACTAGAATTTGATTTTTATTTTCATCAAATAATGTAATTATCACGTTGATTTGGCTAAGAGGGACCTTTAGATTATTTGTAATTTCCCCAACAATGTGGAGGGATTTATCATCTCCAACAAACTGCTGATCATTTTCAATAAATGCTTCTCCAAATACTGATGGAATGACTCCTACAAATAGAAATATGATGATGAAAATTTGTTTCATGTCTTTGTTTGTTTGAATTCTTTAAAGAAGTTTTATCTATGATTTGTTTGGCTTTTTCCTTTTTTTGCTTTCAGAATTGTGGTGGATTAACTTTGGAGAGAATTTTGTTCAAAAATTGGTCTTTTTAAAAATCTTATTAATGAGAATCGGGTACTAATAATTAGAAAATATGGCTAAAATTAAAGTACGATCTGGTAGAGGAACAGGTACTATTGAAGTTGATGACGATGCCAGTAAATGGTCCGGCTCAGATTTCAAAAAAATTCAAGCTGCAAGAAAAGAAGCCTCTAAAGACAAGTATGTTACTGTTGGAAGAGGTACTGGAAAAATAAAATTTGGAGATATTGCAGATACCAAATCTACAGACACAAAAGGTATGTGGGTTAGTTCTGGAAGAGGTACCGGAAGACGACAACTCAAAAAGTGACACTAAAACACAATCAATATTTTTTACCATCTGTAAATAATTTGAAAATTATTTGATATCTAATTAAAAAATAGAAAAAATAAAAATTGTAAAGGTTACTTGAAAGAGCGTACCTTTCGAACAACTTTGTTATGATCTAAGGAAGCAGTGGTAGTCACATACAAAATATGATTCTTTCCTGCAGGAATGACTATTCTTTTTACTTTGTCATATTCTGCAACAACGTATTTGCATGCCCCTAGTGACTTCAAAAGTTTTTTTCTTTGCTTCCAATCATATGCTGCAGCCTTTAATGATGCCAAACTTTGTTTCTTTGACACCAAAATGCTTACCTTCTTTGAACGTGCTGAATAAACTAGTTTTCCATTTAGATCGCATACAGTCACTACTCTAACTGATGGACTAAGCTTCAATAGTTTTTCAACAGCCACTTCAATTTCCATAATACTACCAAAACATTCTAGATGATAAAATTTACTAAAATATTTTCAAAAGAAATTTTTCGATGATTTTAATATTGTAGGGTGGTAGAAATTATTTTTTATTACGGCAAATGCTCTATTTTCCATTTTTTTGCCTCATTTGTACAGTTGAACCACTCAATTTCGGTTTGTTCTGAATCAAATTCCCCTAACTCGTTTCTAAATTCTTCATCACACTGATTTTTCATATTTTCAGAAATCTGTATTACTTTTTGTGTTAGTCCCGTTTGTGGCGCTTCAAACTTTTCTGGCTCATCATAGTTTTTGACCCCAGTTTTAGCTGAATAAAATTCAACCAAACCCAACATTTCATATTCTAATGATTCTTGAATTTGAGTATCTGAACGAATTTTAGCTGATTCATCACCAGTTTCAATCCATTTGATAAACTCTGAATCACTAACTAGTTGAGCCTGAGATGATAATTTCAAAAGATCCACAGAACCCTTGAAGATCTCTGGAGGTGACAATTCATCATATTTGGAAATTATTTCCTCAAAATCCTGCAAATGTTTTTGATAAAATTCCAACAATTCTTCTTTTGTAATGTCTCCTTCTTCCCATTTTGTTTTTTCAGAATAAAATTTTGTTTGTAATTCTTTAACATCTTCTTGTATTTGTTCAAGCTCTATTCCGAATTGGAGCCCTTTCTGTTTGGTTTGGTCTATGGAATAACTGTATGCTGCAATACCTCCAATTATTAGAACTGCTATTATTCCAATTATGATATTCTGTATTTTCTTTTTCTTCAAAGATAATCTATGTAATTCCCATCGTCATCTAACTTTAATTCTACCGTAAATTCTGTACCACTGATAAATGAATCATTTCTAGTTGTTCTTACTCTTCCAATAACTAATTCATATGGCCAAATCTCGACTACTATTGCACCAACTTTAGCTTTAGGAGTTTCTGTAATTTCCATATCTTCTCGTTTAACTCCATGTCTTTCTAGCATATGGATGGCATGATCTAATAGTGGTTTTGGATTATTATAATTTAAAACCCATACTGGAGCTTCATAATCAATTTTTTGCAATTTGAAACAATTCTGATATAACTCCTATAACTATTATTCGGGCTGAATAACATTTAGCGTCATAGTGCTTACAACTCTTGATAATTTTCTAATTGCTGCAATCACTTTTTCTAATTCATCTTGGTTTTGTGTTTGCACTTCTGCAACTACATCATATGCACCAAAAGTAAGATATGCATTATTGACATCTTGCATGTGTTTTAACTCATCTACGATATATTCTTCAGCGCCCAGATCACAATTCAGTAAAATGAATCCTTTGTGCATTAGTATACCTTGTAATAATTAGTGAAGTTCAGGTCTTTAAGTTTTACAGTGATTACCATCTACTACGTCCGCCGTAGCTATTTCTATTATCGTCCCCGTACCTCTTTCTTTTGCCTCTGTCATCTCTGGGGTTTCTACTCCTGTCAGACCTTCCATAACCTCCGGAACGACCTCCTCTGGAATAATTAGATCTTGATTGGCCTCCATACCTTCTTGAGGGTGTCTGTCTTTTTAGAGGATCTGGAATAGATATTTGAATTCCCATTTCTTCATTCAGATCTCTGAGAGGAACTTTGATTTGTCTTTTAATGAGATTCCAATCTCCTACTGACGAATATGATACAAATGTGATTGCTTTACCTAGTGCTCCAGCTCTTGCAGTTCTTCCAATTCTATGAAAATATGCCATTTCTTGATTTGGCACATCATAATTTACTACTAGTTCTACTCTTGGAACGTCAATGCCTCTTGATGCCACATCTGTTGCAACAAGAATATCTGCTTTTCCACTTCTGAATTTACCCATGGATTGTTCTCTTCTATGCTGAGACATATCTCCTTCAATTGCAACTGCATTGTATTTTTCTTGATGGAGGAATTTTGCAACATCTCTAGTTCTATATTTAGTTGAGCAAAATACAATTGATTGACCTTTAGTTTTTTTGATAAAATCAATTAGATACTTGAACTTGTCTCTGTCTTTAATTACCAAATATGATTGATCAATTCCTTCTCCACTGAGATCATCTGCATCTAAAAGGAATTGTTTTGGATTGTTAAGATATTCTTCAGATAATCTGAGAATTTCGGTAGGCATTGTTGCTGAAAACAATGACATAACTCTATCCTCAGGTGCTAAATCCAAAATAAATGAAATATCGTCTACAAATCCCATGTCTAGCATTGTATCAGCTTCATCAAGAACAATATGGGTAACATCTCTGAGTTCGATTGATCCTCTTTTAAGATGGTCAATTAATCTGCCCGGAGTTGCAACAACAATCTCTACTCCTCTGTGAAGAGTATCTAATTGGATTCCCATACCTTGTCCTCCATATACTGTTGCTACTTTGATTCCAGTGTATTTTCCAAATTTTTTAATTTCATCACTAATCTGCATTGCAAGTTCTCTTGTAGGTGCCATGATTAACCCTTGAATGCCATTTTTTGGCTGTATTTCTTGTAGCATTGATAATGCAAATGCTGCAGTTTTTCCAGAACCTGTATGTGCCTGACCAACAACATCTCTTCCTGAAAGTAGTACGGGAATTACAGCTTCTTGAATTGGAAATGCTTCTTCAAAATGTAGATCAGCAATTCCCTTTAGTATCTCATCTTTTAATCCTAATTCTGTAAATTTTGTCATTTTATTTTCTTCTCTTAAGCAATGACGAAAAGCTCATTGCTTTGACGTCATTATTCCGATAATTGAAATGACTCTAAACGTGTAATAAACGCTTGTTATTTTTTACGCCTCTAACTGCGAATCAATAATTTTTTTAAAACTTTCAAATGGTTGTGCTCCTTTAAGCTCTACAAATCCTATCTTTTCATTACCTACAAAAAATCCAGGCGTACCTGACACTCCATAATCTCTACCATCATCAAGATCTTTTCTAATTTCTTCGATATACTTTCCACTAGTAAGACATGAATCAAAGATTTCTTGATCTAATTGAATATTTGATGCATAATTACTAAACAAAGAAAGCACATCATTAGTTTCTAGTTTATTCCATTGATTTTGATTATCAAACAACATATCGTGCATTTCTCTGAATTTTCCTTGTTCATTTGCACATTCAGCTGCAACTGATGCAGGTAATGCATTGGGATGAATACTTTGAATAGGAAAATCTCTGAAAACTAATTTCACTTTTCCTTGTTCAATATACTCTTCAAGAATTAATGGTAGTGTTTGAATGTGAAATCTGGCACAAAATGGACACTGAAAATCTGAAAATTCAATTATAGTAATTGGTGCATCCGGATTTCCAATTATCGGATCATTATCTGCTGAAATTTTTACTGTGGGAGTTGGTTGTTTTGTGGGTAATTGATTTTGCAGTATTTTAAGTTCTAATTTAGCAATTGCATCATCAAGATCTTCTTCTGTAATTTGATTGGAGTTGAATACAGATGAATAAGATCCAGCAAAAAATGCTGCAATTCCAACTATTACAATTAAACTAATTATCAATCCATTAAATGTTGATTTTTTTATAACTTTATTTTCTTTATCATTTCCAATAACTTCAGAATCATCAGAACTCATTTTGATTAAAGGCGAAATTTAGCATACTTATTCGTATTGCCAAATTTGGAAATGTAGAATATTAAAAAAGCCAATGACGGGATCCGAACCCACGACCTGCTGATTACAAATCAGCTGCTCTAACCAGGCTGAGCTACATTGGCACATAGAAAAATGAAATTTTTCAGGTTTAAAATGTTACCAAGATTAATTCCCAGAGCATACTGTATCTTGATCTCATTGCCTGACCGTCAGTTTATAATAATGTCGTATTTTGATACGACATATGAGATACATTGAGCCAACAAGGGTCAAGGTTCTGATGATGATGTTTTTTACTACAGGAGTCTTGGGAATTATTATTGGATTAAGTATTGCACCTCCATCCATGACTATGATGATTACTTTTATGGGTGTCATCAATGTAGGTTTAGGGGCATTCTTTACATTCATCTTTCTGACACAAGTTCAAAAATCTCCTGACAAAAGAAAGAAGAAGAAAAAAAGAGATTAGGTAAAGAGTTTTGGTTTTTACAGATTTGATTTTAGAATTTCTCTTTTTCAATTAAAGTATAAATAATAACTATCTTTGATGAATTCAGAAATGCTTGATTTAGTTGCTAAAAAATTATTTCTTACAAAAGGAAAAGGTGTACACGAAGATAGATTGACCAGCTTTGAATATGCGTTAAGGGATGCAGGAATTGCAGGAACTAATCTTGTATTGATATCAAGCATATTCCCACCTAAAGCAAAATTGATTTCAAGAAAAGAAGGACTCAAACAAATTAGCCCTGGACAAATACTATTTACAATTTATTCAAAAAATCAGACTAGAGAGCCCCATAGGATGTGTGCAGCTTCTGTAGGTATTGCAATCCCCAAGGACAATAGTAGATACGGTTACCTTTCAGAATACGAATCTTTTGGACAAAATGAGACTCAAGCTGGTGATTATGCTGAAGACATTGCAGCACAAATGCTAGCTTCTTCATTGGGAATTCCATTTGATGTTGATAAAAACTGGGATGAAAAAAGACAACAGTGGTCAATTTCAGGAAAAATATACAATACAAAAAACATCACTCAATCAACAAAAGGTGATAAAGATGGAAAATGGACAACTGTATTTGCTGCAGCAGTTCTTTTACTATGATTATTTTTTATATCCTTTAAGATAAAACACTGCAGCCGCAATTGCAACAACAGTTATGATAATTACAACTACGATTGATTCATCAAATTCTATTTTTTCAGCTTGTTTGTTTTGTAATTGCTCTCCACCAAGTGAAAATTCTAGTTCTTGTTTGCTAATTGTTGTATCCTTGCCGAAAATATATTTTCCTTGAATTCTTTGTCCTTCCTGGGGATCGAATATCCATCCTTTTTCTGAAATATCAGTTGGAATTCTTTCATCTCCTATGATTTGTGAAGGTGTAATGTTTCCTTTTACATCTGAAACTTTCGTATCTTCAGAATCTAATACCACTATCTGAATTATTGAATTCAGAGGATAAAACCCTGATGAAAAATAATCTGATCTTTTTAACTCGTTAGTTTTCAAAAATTCTAGTGGACTAACTTGATTGATTTCTGATGCTGTTTGAGGATAATTCACTGATAATCTTAATTGCAGCAGTGATCTATTTTCAGTTGGGATTATTGAGACTGTCATTTTTGAATTTTCTTGATGTGAAAGATTTCTTGCAACATCATAAAATCCTCCTGAATCCCTAATTATTTTAGGAATTAATATTGCAGAGATTTTTTCATACATTGAATCTGTATCTTCCATAGGCATTGTGTATACTGCAGAAATAGTTCCTCTGCCTGAAATTACTCCTGAGGTTTCCATGGCAACACTTGCTTCATCTGAACTGTGGATAAAGGTAGAATGAAGTTCGGCGTTAGTGTCAAACACTTCATTTATCTCATCTATGAACTGTCCTGCAATCTGGATGGTTCTATTTTGAATTTGAAGAAAATTCTTATCCTCTGGATTTCTCTTTACATTAATCAAAATGCATGACTCGTCACTTACGCCTAATACACACTGATTCTGGTTGGTTACTGTGACTGCAGAAATATTTCCATTCTCTCTAATTCGTTGTTCTAATTCTGCTGGAATTTTGATCTCTTGAATGCTTGTACTTTGGAGTGTAATTGAGGCAGTGACATTTTGTGATATGCTCTTGTCAATAATTACTTGAGCAGTTTCTTGAAAGGTTGCAAGACTCATTTCTTGTGAATATGAATAATTTACCGAAACACCAATTACTGCACTTAAAAAAAACAAAAAAACTAACTTTTGCATGGTGTTCCCAACATTGAGGAAATTATAAAATTTACTCCTACTTGGAATACTCTAATCAAGTGATTGGGTGATATTGACAAAAATCCATACCAATTAGATAATATTCTCTACATTTGAATAATCTACTGGTAATGGCACTTATTCCGTTTCTTGTTGATACTTTCAATGAACCCATAATACAACTAATTGCTGTTCTGATAGTTTTTGGAATTGGTCTTATTCAAGGAATAATTTTGGGACGGTCTATTCTTGTAAGATTCCCACGTCTCCAAAATCATCTAAAGACAGTTTCTGTAACATTGTTTTTTTTATTTCTAGCAAATGCTATTTTGAGTGTTCCTAGATTTGCATCACCTGAAAAAATTGATCTCTTTAATTTATCTGCAGGAAATACTGGAGAGATTGCATCATCATTATTTTTGATTTTTGGGATGAATACTGGTTTTCTTACTATCTTGGCAATCTCAGTAACTGTGATGACCTTTGTTCTTTTAAAATTCACAAATCTTGGCGGCGCAGCAAAAATATTTGTCTTGTTTTCCAGTATTCTTTTACTTTTACTTACAGGTTTGAGCAGACTCACAGATCTTACTCCGAGTACGTTTGAAGTTCTTTTGTACTTTCTGTATCAGTTGGGATTCACCATTGGAATTCTTGTTGGTACAATTAGGAAAATAAAGCCAAAAAAATTGGGTCTATAATTTCAAACGTTTAAATCAGATTGCCATTTTTTGTAGGATGACATCGAATTCAAACCGTTCGGGGAACAAGCTGACAGTCCATGCGTTGGACTGTCAGCCCCATTAATTTAAAAATCTAATTCAATGATGATAATGTTTTAACTTGATTACTGACATAATCAAATCCCTCTTGCCAAAACTTTGGAGAACCTATGTCGAATCCGTGCTCTAATAGCAGTTTTTCTGGTTTCTTTGAGCCACCTGCGGCAAGAATTTCGATATATGATGGGACAAAGTCTTTTCCTTCCTTCTTGTATCTTTGAAATAGTGATAATGCAAGTAAATTTCCAAATGAATATGCATAGCAGTAAAATGGTGTGTGGTAAAAATGTGGAATGCAACTCCACTCTATTGCAAAGTCTTCTGAAAGATTTACTGAGTTTCCAAACTGCTCCCTGAGATTTTTAAGATATGTCTTTGAAATTTCATCAACTGTAGTTCCTTTCCCAATTTGTTCGTGGGCATCTACTTCAAAAATCGTAAAAAATGATTGTCTAAGAATCGTTGCATATAGATCATCTATTTTTTCAGATAACATGATCTTTTTTTCGTTGTCTGAAATTTTATCGGATATATTATCATACAGCAACAATTCTGAAAATGTTGATGCAGTTTCTGCTAATGGCAATGGTGCATCTTGAACAAGAATTGATCTGTCTTGTGCAGCTTGACTGTGAACAGCATGGCCTAATTCATGAGCTAAAGTAAACACATCTCTTGATTTTCCTGTAAAATTTACTAGAACATAGGGTGTAATTTTTGGAGTTAATGTGCTGCAAAATGCCCCGTCTCTCTTTCCTTGTCTTACTGATGAATCAATATGATTTTCATTGAATACCTTTCTTGCAAATTCTTCTAATGTATAACTGAATTTTCCTAGAGATTCAAAAACTAGTTTAACTGAATCGTTGTATGAATAGTTTTTTTCTTTGATTTTTGCTGCTGCTGGTGCGTACAAATCATACCTCCTCAATTTTTTCATTTTCAACATCTTTGCTTTTTGAGCAAAGAATTTCTGAAAAACTGAGGAATTTTTCCTACATACTAAAAGAAGTGATTCTATAGTTTTGTCATCAACATCATTTCCAATATTTCTCATTGAGATTGGGGATTTGTAGCCTCTAATCTCAATTCCTTCATCTCTCCAATTAAGAACAATGTTTTGATATATTTCCCCAATTACTCCCTTGTTTTCGGAATATTTTGAAAGAATTGTTTTGTAAGCAGTTTCACGAACTTTGGAATTAGTACTTCGAACATAATTTGTGAGTTCCTCTCTTGTCATCTTTTTTGTTTTATTGCCTATCTTCATTTTGTACTCGTAGGCATTTGTTATTTTGTCATACAATTTTACTAGTGCAGAGATTCCAGTAACGTCTAGTGTGTTGATTATTTTCTCTTCAGGTTCACTAAGTGCATATTTTGCAAATAATCTTTTATGGGCTAGGTACTCTGTTACTTCTCCTGCATTTTTCATTAGTCTCTTTGCATTTTTATCATCGACTTGAGTTTTCCACCATAAATCAAAAAATAGAATCTTGTTTGAAACCTCAGAACCTAATTTTGACATTTTGGTCATTAGTGATGTTGCCTCATCAGACTGTGTGTCTGAAGAATATGACAAAGATGCATATCCTCCAATCTTGCTCATTTTTTCTGAGATCTCTTCTACCTGATGTAAAATATTCATAAATTTTTCAGATGACATTTTGGGATCTAGTTTGGATTTAATTTTTTCAAATTTTTCAGACTGTTTTTCTAATTCCTGAATCTGTTTTTGAAATGCTGGACTTTTTGGATCTTTTGCTAATTCTGACAGATCCCATTTTCCAAGCTGATATTCTGTCATTAAAAATATCATTTTCTAACTATTAAAAAATCAATATGTATTGAAATTCTTAAATCTCAAATTCACGTATACAATATATGGCAACAAGGGATGATCTTAGAAATGATATTCTTAAAGCAACTGAGGAACAGCAGCGACTTATGGCACTACGAAAACCTCTCTTAGGCTCAAAAGCCAATGAGGATCAAATGAATGCATTTCGAATTACAACTCAAATTATGAAATATGAAGATTTTATTCGTGACACTGAAAAGCAACTACGAACAATGAAGTAGATACTAAAGAATATCAGTAATACTCTTTGTGAATATAACACCACTTCCATATGTCATTGGGGATTGCTTTCATAACTGGGTGCCCTGTTTCCTCAAAGTGCTTGGTTGCATGCTTTCCAATAGATGAATCACAACATCCAACATGACCACATGTCAAGCACATTCTAATTGCAACAACTGGTAGGTGTTCTTTTTCACACTCTTGACAACTTTTTGTATTTGGAGAAACTTGTTTCTCTTCAGAGAAATGTTCACATTTTTTTGACATTCTAATATTTTTTCAAAGTGTCTTTGTATCTTTTTATTGATTCCACAATTACAATTTTTGCTTCTTTTGCAGACTTCCAACCTAAGATCTCTACTTTTTTTCCTTCTAGGTCTTTATACACTTGAAAAAAGTGAGCAATTTCTGAACGGTAATGATCTTCGATATCGGCAATATCTGTAGTGTGTAAATATCTGGGATCATTTGTTGCAACACAAATTATTTTGTCATCTAATTTACCATCATCTTTCATTTGCAGTAATCCAATTGGCCTTGCCTCAATTAGAATTCCTGGATATGTTGAGTTTGTAACTAGTACGAGCGCATCAAGTGGATCCCCATCATCAGATAAAGTTTGAGGAACCAGTCCATAATCTCCTGGATAGTGAAATGGTGAGAATAGTACCCTGTCTAATTTTATCATGTTGTGTTTTTTGTCATATTCATATTTGTTCATTGAACCCTTTGGGATCTCTACAATCACGTTAATGATTTCAGGAATATCATTTCCTGATTCAATATCATGCCAAAAGTTCTTGCTCATTTTCTAGCTCTTCAACTATCCAATCAATATATGAATTCTGTGAATTAATTCTAGGTGGGATTTAGAAAAAATCTTTTATTGTATTTTTTTATTTTGTGCCTATTGGCAAAAATTGTAGTTATTGTTGGTTCTGTTAGATCTGAAAGACAAGGAATCAAAGTTGCACAATGGATAGTTGAAAAACTGCAAAATCGCGGCCATCAGGTTTCTATGGTTGACCCTGTGGAATTGGAACTTCCATTACTTGATAAAATGTACAAAGAGATGAAATCACCCTCTGTAAAATTGCAAAAACTACAAAAAATAATTCAGGATGCAGAAGGGTATGTTCCAATAACTCCTGAATATAATCATAGCGTGTCATCTGCGTTAAAAAATACATTGGATTATTTTTTAGAAGAATATTTTTTCAAGCCTTCAGCTATTATTTCATATTCAGCAGGTCCATTTGGAGGAGTTTTGGCTGGAAATCATTTACGGCAAATATTGGCAGAGATGGGAATGCCTGCGATTCCTTCACAATTACCAATCTCTAAAGTGCAGGAAGTGTTTAATGATGATGGAAAATTATTGGATGAAAATTATGATAGAAGGATTACTAAATTTTTAGATGAATTTGAGTGGTATGTTTCAGCTTTTGCAAAACAAAGAGAAACTGGAACACCTTATTGATTTTAAACTATGTCGTTGGAATTTGGAATTACTTTGAAAATCTTTACAGTGTATTCTCCTTCAAAAATATTTACAAATTCTCCTGTAGTCGAATCCAAGTTTCTAACTCTGAATTTGTATTCATAGGAACCGTCTCCTTTTACATCTACTTGAGCGAAATGTACAGGATCCTCGCCGCTGTAAAACTGAATTATTACAGGAAATCTTTCAACGTATTCTGATGGTGCACCTTTTACAAACCCCCAAGGCAATGTATTGTCTTCTGGTACATACATGGTGGCTACTGTTTTCTCCAAACTAATCTCCTCGTTAATTGGAGTGATCGTAACTTCATTGGGTTGTGCTGAAATCTCTGTCGGAATGACTCCGATAGACAAAACTGCAATAATTGATGCCATCAAAAATACGTTAAATTTTAAATTCATCTGATCATGTTTTTTCAAAGCTATTTAAAAAATTTTTTACTGATTTATTCTAGTAAATTATGGTAATTCTTCTTCTAAATCTGAGCATGCTTTGTGAACCCATTTGTCATCTGAATTTTTCAGTATTTCCTTTCCAACCTTAATTGATTCACCACATTCTACACATTTACCATTAAACTTGGCTTTCATAGGGGCGATTTAATTCTGTTCCATTTTAACTAGTCTCTTTGAATCCCTTGATTTCTGTAAATTTTACAAAAAATTTACAAATTTTTATTTATACTTCATGTGCTTAAAATGCACAGCATTTCTATTAAAAACAAAAAAATGCATTATGTCATGATGATGTCTTTTTTATTACTTATTATGTATGTGCTAAAAAATGAGTGTGCCTTTTTCTAATTTAGACTTTAATTTTGGAAATGATTTTTTTGGATGAATATAAAGTCAAAAATCTAAATGCGGATGAAACCTATAGAGAATTAGTAGCAACTGTAATTGAGCATGTTTTGCTTGGAATTGAAATTGACTCACTTGAGATAATTAATAAAAAATTGAAAGAAGAATATAGCATTTCTACAAATGAAATATTTGATCATCCTGAAAGCCTAAAGTCTGTTTTGATCAGTATCTATGGGGATTCATACGATTTAGTTCTCAATAAAATAAAGAGTATTTTTGGCACATCAGTAAATCAAAATAGCATATCTGATTTTATTTCTAGGTTGGAAAGATAAATAAATTAATTTTAGAGTTTTTTCATTTCCCCCTTAATTATTTACTGTAATAGAATTCTTCATTGAAACTTTTTTTATTGTTTCCATAATTATATTCATACTAGATGGTTTGGGTAATATTTCAGAAGCTCCCGCTTTTTTTAATTTCTCATCTAATTTGTCATCTGTACTTCCTGTCAACATGATAACTTTGGCATGGGGATTTATCTTGCGGATCCTCTCTAGACCATATATTCCACTAAACTTTGGCATCAAATAATCCATTACGACAACATCTGGTAAATGCTTTTTGTATAATTCTGCTGCTTCTTTTCCATTCCTTCCAATAGCAATTACATCAATTGAGTTGAAACCAAGAAATTCTGAAATTACTCCAGTTACATCATGGTAATCATCAATTAGTATTACACGAATGTTCATACTATTATGATTGATTTCAAGAATATGTGATCATGTTTGAATATTATGGACAAATTACGCATGCATAAAATTTTTGATAATCAAAATACTTTTCTTTAATCTGTTTTCAACCTCTAATGATTTCCTACCCATGAAATTCTTTAATTATTGAATGATATTTCTTATGAGACATGATCTTGAATTATGGCATAGTTATTACATCAATTCTAGTAATGATTATTGTCAGTTCAAATTTTGTATCAGTTTCTGCCATTTCCGGTAGTTCAACTGAGTTTGGTTCGCTAAATATTGACCAAGATTCCATCTCTATCTCTGAAACTGCTCCCACAATTCTTAATATCTCTGGAAATGTAGTTGATTATAATTCAGGTCAGGTGATACTCATTGAAATCAAAAAACCTGATAACACTTCAATAATTCTAAAAACTCAAGCAGATAAGGAAGGCAATTTTTCTACTCCTATACTGCTTGATTCTAATTGGGATGTAGGAAATTATCCACTATTAGCAACTTATCTCAATAATGAAATTGGTTCTGCCTCCTTTTCTATCACTTCTGTTTCTGTGCAAAATATACCAGTCATGTCCAGCATTGGAAGTTTGGAGATTGATGAAGAGGAAATTACCGTTACAGGTAATGAGAAATCCACAGTTGAGGTAAATGGTAATATCAAAAATTATCAAAGAGGGGAACTGATCACATTAAAGATTCTTCATCCTAGTGGTTTAACATCTGATGTAAAAATCACTGGAAAATCTAACGGCGATTTTACTGCTCACATCAGAATTGCAGATAATTGGGAATCTGGGAGTTTTAGTATAATTGCATCTTATGATGAAGAAAATTTTGGCAAAGTGGATTTTCAATTAAATAAAATTCAGATTCCGTCATATTTCAAAAATGTCGCATCATGGTGGTCTGATGGATTGATTGAAGATTTTGAATTTATTGATGGCATTGAATATTTGATTACTGAGGAAATAATTGAGATTCCAATTTTGTCTGGAAATTCTGGTAATTCTGAGAATACTGTTCCAGATTGGGTTCGTCAAAATATTGGATGGTGGTCAAATGATCTTACATCTGATACTGAATTAGTTAATTCCATTCAATATCTAGTGGAAAAAGGAATAATTCAAGTCAAGTAATTTTAAATTTTCTATGATTTGATAGAGTGATGTAGTGGACCTGATGGTCTCCGCGCCCACAGTGGGGTCGGATACCTTTTTGGCAATTTTACAAAATGAAGTGACGGCAGAAAGTTATTGGAGTATACAAACTCCTACCATTATTTTTTGTAAATTCTTCCCCTGTGATCTGTTTCGATAACAAAGATAATCATTTTACTTTGCTGCAGATCCAAAATAACTCTGTAATTTCCTACTCTAAGTCTGTAAAATGGCGAATTTGAAAGTCTTGCCACACTTTTGAACGGATCTTGTGTACAATCTAACACTGCATCATAAACCCTTTGTGCATTTTTCTTGTCTAGTTTTTCTAGCTGCTTTACAGACTTTTCAGACCATATGACTTGCCATGTCATATCATTTTAGGCCTAGTCTCTTTTTGACTTGTTCAGATGTATACACACGTCCTGCCTTGATGTCTGCCACTCCTTCTTCAATATTTTTGATGATTGCAGGGCTTAACACATCGTCTTCCTGTGAGTTTTTTAGCAGTCTTGCAATTACCATTTCATAGGTTTCGCCTGGATGGGTCATCTGTTTTTTGAGATCGTTTTTTATCTTTTTAGAAAGTTTGATTGTGCTTTGTTCCATGGTATACTCTAGTATACTATGGTATATTCTAATATAAAAACAAAGCTATTGGAGTACTTACAAACTCCTACCAACTTTATTTTTTGTCATCATGGTAAATTACTAATATTCAAAAAACCAATTGTAATTCAAGAACATGAGTCAGAAGAAAATACAGAAAACATTTTCAAATCCAGAGATAACTGAGAAGTTTGCTAGTTATCCATCAAAAATAAGAATCAAATTATTGTCTCTTCGAGAACTCATTTTTGAAGTAGCATCAAAAACAAAAGAAGTTGGTAAACTAGAAGAGACCCTAAGATGGGGCGAGCCAAGTTATCTTACAACTGAATCAAAAAGTGGCACTATGATTCGTATAAACAAGCATAAATTCAAAGGAGAATTTGCAATGTACTTTCACTGTCAGACCAACTTGGTAGAGACTTTCAGAAAAATATACCCAGAATTAACCTATCAGGGAAACAGAGCGATCGTGTTTAATGAAAAAGAGAAAATTCCTGTAAACAAAATAAAACACTGTATTTTGTTGGCACTGACTTATAATCTCAATAAATGATTGGAACGCTTACAGTATTTCTATCATTTATTTTTTACCATTAAATATATTGAATCATCTTTTTCCATTTCTGTGTAAATTTCTATGGCTAAAATCTCAAAATCATTCTCTGCCACTTTCTTTAATTCTTCAATCTGATATTTTGTAAATAATAATCCGTCATAATTTTCATCTTCATCCCCTCTCCAAAAAGAATGAAATCCAATACCATTTGGATTCAAGACTTTTTTCTGTCTCTGAAAGGATTTTTTCAAGTCTTCTCTTGTTAAGTGATGTAATACCTTGTTAGAATATATGCAGTCAAAAGTTCTATCTGTTGGAATAGTTATCGCATCAAGTTTTAGCAAATCTGCATCGGGTTTTTGTCTTCTGTATTTGTCTATGAAAATCTGGGAATAATCGGAACCCGTAACTAGGTAAGATTCGTTTAGAATATCCAAGTCTTTCCCAGGCCCCATACCAAGCTCTAGCACTGTAGATTTTAAAGGAAGAAACTTTTGTAAAATCTTGATCAGTTCTGTTCCATCAAAACCTTCTGCCATCTTGATGTATTCATTAACCCCTTTCTCAGTATCAAAAAATCCCATGTTGATAAATGGTGTTTGTTCTTTATATTTAGTAAAAAAATTAGGACGCTTACAATATCTCTACTTATTTTTCAAAAAGGGGTCTGAACCCACAGTGGGGATGGACCGGATGGAATCCGCAACCACTGTGGGGTCGGATACCTTTTTGACAATTTAGATAACGGCAGAAGCGATTGAGACGCTTACAATATCTCTACTCTTTTTTCTTGGCTTTTTTCTTTGCAGTTGTTTTTCTCTTAGATTTCTTCAATTTTTGATGCTCTTCTGCAAGTCTTTCAGTATATGCCCGCAAAGACTTCCAACAGAACATTGCAAGATAGTAAAAATATGTCAGTTTGACCATGAACAGAGAAATGTCAGGATCTTTTTCACTTTCATTTGAAAATCCGTATTTTTCAGTAATGTCTTTCATCTTATTGCGCCAATTATTGTGATTTTCTTTCAGTTCTTCTAATGACATATTCTTTGAATTTTCTTCAAACTCTGCAAACTCCTTGTAGTCTCTTTCAATCAATAACTGAAATCCGTCAAAATCCACGGTTGCTTATACATGTGATTAGATAAAAAGATGCATTAGTCCTTACAACAAAATCTCATAGGTCCTTGCCTTTGTGGTGCCTCCTTCTTTTACAAGTGCAAAATCGACAAGTTGCATCATGTAGTTGCGATATGTCCTGTCGTTAATGTCGTGTTGTGTCCTCTGCCTGTAGATCCTCATCAACTCGCCCGATCTCAGATTGTTGTGTTCTTTGAGGATGTCTAGAATTTTCAACTGGTGTTCGTTGAGCTCACCTAAAACAAGTGACAGTCTGTATTTTCTGGTTCTCTTGGCAGACAACTTTATTTCATCCATGGTGATGGTTTCCGAGTTGTTGGATTCAGCCTCATTTGCTGCTATCTTTAGAGTCTGCAGTCCAATTCTTGCATCTCCGTTGGAGAACTTTGATAGTACCGATAGAAGATTGTCATTGATACATCCGTCACGTAAACCATAGGAAATACGATGAGTCAGAATCTGATTGATGTCTGCAGGTTCATATGGGTTGAACTCTACTTCATTAAAGAATATTCTACTTCTTAATCTGGAATCTATTTTTGAAAAAGAATGATTGTTAGAAATCAGTATTAGTCCACAGAGATTTCTTACAAAAACCCCTAGTATGTCTGTGTCTTTGATATAATCTGCCTCATCAAGGCAAATCAACATTCTCTTCTTAGATTTCTCAAACTTCTTGATCATATCTCTTGTTGATTCTCTTCCGCTGAACATAATTCCGGAATGAAGTAACACTTCCTCCATTATCTTGTTGGCAGTTCTGTCTCTGAAACAATTCACATAGACATGCTGTTTTGGAAAGTTTTCTTTGAGAATCGACCTGATTATTGCAGTTTTTCCTCCGCCTGGTGGCCCGTGAATATACAGATACTGTGAAAAATCGCCATTCTTTACAGGCTGTAGATGCCGAATGATCTCTCTAATGTGATTTTCTCTTGAAACGAACGTCTCTGGGATGAAGGTATCTTCAAATACGCTCCTGTCCAATAATATCTGCTTTTTCATTTTTGCTAAACGAATTTTATCAAGCTTAAATATTGTGATGGGACCATTTTCCGAAAAAACAGCTTTTGCAAAATAGCTGTTGGAACATAGAAAATTATTTTTTATTAGAAAAGAAGTCTTTGTCATGAGATTTTCTGAATGAGAATTGTATTCGTTGTAGGGGTGCACGTTGTGCAGGTGTAACGGATCCAATCCTCTTTCCGAAAATCATTAAAAATGCAGAGAAACAATCAGTTCAGCAACTGACCTGATAATATAGGCACTTCCCCAGCCTTTTGTAACGGGTCAAGGGCTGCACCGTGCATTTTCTCTGCGTTTTAATTCGGAAGATTGTCTACATGCAATCTACAATTAAACAGAAAACAGGTTGATGTAATGAGCAGAGCAGAAGAATTGTACCAACTGGACAAGAGGATAGATTCAGAACTTAGAAAGATAAAAGACGACAAGTACAATTCGGAAACTCTCCGCAAGTACTACTATGTCAGAGTTGCAGAAGGTGTTTCAAAATCAAGAATCTGCAAATGTCTTAACACATTGCGACAAGTTTCTACAGATATAGGAAAACCATTTGAAGACGTGACAAAAGATGACTTGATAAAGTTTGTCGCCGACCTTGAAAGAAAGGACTGGTCGGACTGGACAAAAAGAGATTTCAAGATCATCATAAAGAAGTTCTGGAAGTCCTTCAAAGACTGGGACGATTACGGATATCCTCCAGAAGTTAGATGGATAAAAGACAAGAAAAATCTGCAGAGCAAGCATCCTATACTTCCAAAAAACCTGCTGACATATGACGAAAAGATTGCACTTCTTAACGCCACTCAAAATCCTCGAGACAGGGCACTTTTGGAGATTTTCTTTGAATCTGGAAGAAGGCCTGAAGAAGTCCTGACGTTACACATTGGAGATATCGAATTTGACTCAACAGGGGCAAAACTATGGGTTCATGGAAAGAAAGGAGAAGATTTTGTAAGAATTATCACATCTGTCCCTGCGTTGACCACCTGGCTTAACATCCATCCTAGGTCAGACGAAACAGACGCTCCATTATGGGTAGGCTTTGGACGTTCCAACCGTAACAAGCAGATAGACTACAACGCGTCATATCGACTAATCAAGAAGATTGCAGCAAGGGCCGGAATCAAGAAGAGGGTATTCAAGTATCTCTTCAGACACACAAAAGCCGACGAGATTCTGGACAAACTCAATGAACCTCAACAGTGTTTGGTTATGGGATGGCAGTTCGGCTCAAAGATGCCAAGAACATACATGAAGAGATATGGAAGGCATATTGACAAGGCAGTCAGGACACTCAACGGAGTCAAAGAACCAGAAGAGAACATCCAACAGATAACATCAATCGAATGTTTCAGGTGCAGCATACAAAACTCTCCTGTCTCTAAATTCTGCTATAGATGCGGTGCTTTTCTTAACGTCAAAAATTCTGTTGCTCTTGATCAAAAAAAGCAGAAACTCGACCAACTGTTGTATGGAATCGCATCCGATTCCGAAAAAATGGAGAAGTTGAAGAACGCACTAACAGAGATTTGTAATCCGAAGACAGCCTCAAACAAAAAAGATTCTCAGAAACAGTTTGATCTTCTTTTACAAAAAATAGAAGACGTCTAACATATTCGGAAAGTTTTGCAGACGCAATCTAGTTTTTACTTCATGTGCAATACAAAGAGATGAAAGGGTTCTGTACTCGATGCAAAGAATATCGTGGAGACGATGAAAAATACGGCATACATTTTTGGGAGAACTTTCCACTTTGTGATCTGTGCAATGCGTTTGTCGACATGGAGGAAGAGTGATGTACGAAGAATTCGAATCAATAATTTTGAAATGTGGACACTCGATTAATTCTTACAAAACTCTTGGTGTGTGTCACAAATGCAACAACAAATGCTGCGAGATGTGTTTGCAGTTGATTGATGATGTTCTGGTCTGTCCAAAATGTTTTGTAGTGATCAACAATGGAAAATCTGGTTAGATGCAGCATATGCAAATCTCTGTCAAAAAGAAACGAAATCAACGGCGAGTGCTACACATGTCTTTCTTTGACCTGCATCAACTGTAAAAGAGTATGTGAAAGATGCCAGCAGATATTCTGCATGTTTCACATCGAGACAAAAGTAGTGATGAGACAGCAAAAGCCGAATCTCTACAAACTCTGTCAAATATGTCGGGAGGTGTGGCAGTGAACTGGCAATGTATTTGCGGAAACTTTGTGAGAGGAAAAAGATACTGTCCAAGGTGCCAAATCGTGAGATTCAGGCTCGAAAACAGCCCTATTTTGGACTATTGGGGCATGAAACTGGGCAGAACCTCTGAAGGACTACCCTTCAATCTTCCAAGCGACATTCTGACAAAGCACACGATGATATCCGGACAGACAGGTTCTGGAAAGACAAGGTTTGCAATGAATCTTGTATCGAAAGTGGAAAAGTCAGGACCAAAGGCTTTGATCATAGATGTGGAAGGAGAATGGAAAAACATCATTCCAAATCTAAGAAAAGAAACAACGTATTGTGCAGTTGGCAAAAACCTGAGAATCAATCCTTTTGATCTGAAAGACCCAGGACTGATAAGAGAATTGTTTCGAGAAACTGTCTTCAAAGGAATTGAAAAAGAATACACAGACCTTTCAGCTCAGATGAACTTTGTCCTTCAGGAAACAATCAAAGAAAGCAACAGCATTGAAGAACTAATTCACAACATCAAATCATATGACAGACAGAAGCTAACTGCACTGCAAAAGACAAAGACTGCACTTCTGGTAAGATTAGATCCTTTTCTTAGAAGCCCGCTAAAAGAAATCTTTCTATGCACAAAATCAAATCCTGACTTTACAACTATTGATCAGAAAAATGTTGTCATAGACCTTCATGAACTTGATTCTTTAGTAGCATACAACTCTGAACTAAGACTGATTTACAACATATTCACGATTTACTTTCTGCGAAAAATGTTGAAGAGAGAGCAAACCGAACAACTGACAAACATATTTGTTGCAGACGAAGCACAACTGTTAGTTCCAAGAATTCTTCACAAGATGATTGTCACAGAGTCGTGGCCTGCAACAGAGTTTGCAACAAGATTGCGAAAGAGAGGATGTGGAATAGTTCTGATCACGCAGTCGCCAAGCAATATTGAAAGAGACATCTTCAAAAATACCGGAACAAAGATTTCATTCCGACTGCAGCATCAAGAAGACATTAAAATTATTGCAGAGTCTGTCGGGTTTGTTGACCCAATAGAGGCAGAATATCTTTCAGACAAATTCGTAAGACTTCCAAACAAGAACGCCATAGTAAGCACAATCGGGCACGAACCATTTCTGATAATCTCTGACGACTTTCCAATACGTGCACATGAGCCTGAAACAGAGAATTTTGTGCCTGAAAAAATCGATTTGCCTAGACCCGAAGAGAATGAGTTTTTGGAATTTCTGGAAAAACAGCCTTTCTTGCCAGTCCGTCAAAGGAGAAAATCTCTTGGATGGGACGACAAGAAGTATGCCTCAGTGGTCAAATCTCTGTTGAAGAAAAAGAAGATTGAGATCCAAAAGGCAAAGCTTGGAAGAGGAGCACCAATTATTCTCTATCAAAAACCGAAACAGATTCCAAGTGTAAGACATCAGTTCTATGTCGACTGGATTTCAAAGAAGATTGATGGCATTGGACTGGAGATAAGAAACAACGTCAAAGACGGTCCTGACATTATGATTTCTAAATTTAATTCAGTGGTTGAAGTTGAACTTGGAACTTCAGACATACATTACAACATTTCACGAAATGTAACCAAATATGATGCAGTTGTTGTAACTTCAGACGATAAGAAACTCTTAGAATCTCTTAAACAAGAAAACAAGTATTCTAACGTTTTGTTTCTCCTAATACAAAACGTTCCTGACTTCTTTGAAAAAATAAAGACCAGAATGAATTGATGCAATTAGTGATAATGGAAGCAATTAAGAACTAACACTTTAAACAATTATTGAGAAAACATGGTGGAACTATCAACAATCTATAACGTAGCACTTGTAGGTGCATTTCTGTTCTTTCTTGAAGAGATTGCAATACTGTTGTCGATATACCGTGACAATGCCGGATGGCACTTTCGATTCAAAAGAGTGAAAGGACACAAAAACCTCAGACCTCTTGTCGCTACATGGAAGATTGCCACACTGCTGTTCTTCCTAACTGTTTTTGTGATTCCTGCAGTAGGGATTATGTTTTCTGAAACACTGATTGACTTTGTGGATTCTCTTGAATACAAATTCCTGATACTAGCATCTGGACTAACTGCGATGTTCTTTTTCATGTGGCATTATATCGTAGGAATGGGTTGGAACTGGATGCAGGTTGTTCTGCTTATTGCTTCAATAGTGTGTTTTGTACTTCCATTTGTTATCACATACTATCCAATAACTGCTTGATGGTTTTTTCGGAAAATCATCCATCCATAACGCATTTTGTGCCTGAATCTAACCAGTTTTCAGATAGATATGGAAAAAAACTATATCATAAACTCTGAAAACAAAGTGATAGGAGAAGCAAAGAACTACGACTCTCATTCAAGGAAAGGATTTTTGAAACTCTATCATCTGGGAGATGGAGATGAATTCAGAGATTTGATTCTAGATGATGACTGCAAAATAATTGAAGCGCAGCGTATAGAAAAAGAGGATCCCCTTAGAAAGTCTCTTGCTGAGGCCAAATATCAAAATTGGCGATATCAGAACCGTGGCATGCTTCAGAGCGATTACGAAAGAATTAGACGTAATTTGCTTGATTTTGACCAGTTTTGCAGAGGCTATTATGTATCAAAACACAAGGGCGAACTAAACGAATTTCTGACTAGCATGTTTTCAGAATGCGTAGAATACCTTCAGACTGCATTTTACTTTGATTCCAAAAGAGAATCAGTAAAGACTCCTCAAGGTGATTGAATCTCAGAAAAAATTCCTGCACTGTATGAAACTGATGGAATAGAATTTGAGAAAAAGAAGATTTACGAAAAGTGGTCAATTGATAGAATAGGATTCTATTGGTTGATTGCAGAACTTGATGTAAAGCAGAATCTTGCGTTTGGCTATGCAAATCTAAATGACGACCAGATGGCAGAGTGGGGATACATCAGCGTTGAGGAACTAATTGACAATGGTGCAATCAAAGATAGAAACTGGAAGCCTGTCTCGTTTTCTGATGCACAAAAGATGATCAAACAGTACAAGAGGGATTTTTATCAAAAATGAGAAAATTCAGGGCTATGTGGTAAACGAGAAAGGAATGATAATTGGCGAGGCCCGAAACTACGATCCGTATTCAAGGCTTGGGGAAGTGATGTTCTACGAGATTGACACGTTTGGATTTCTTGCCGGATATATCGCTGATAACTGGATAGTCATGTCAAAAGTAGACATTGCAAACGACAAATCTCTGCTCAAGCAGCTTGAAAAGACAGAATATGAGAACTGGAAAAGACACAACATCGCAGAACTCTCGGAGAGATGGGACAACTACGCATGCAAGAAATATGATGATTTTGAGGCATTTTGTAGAACAAGATACAAAAAACTATGATAGTATGAATAGTGATTTAAATCGTTAATTTCTAAATGCAGTATGGTCAACGAGAGAGAAAATAGCGACAAATTAGACGAATTACGTGACGTTCGTGGAGAAGATCTAAGAAAACGCGAAAAGGAACTTGACGAGTCTGAAGAAAAAATCCGTAACAACGAAGATCAGTTCAAGAGAGATAGCGAGAAATTTTTTGAAGATGTAGAAAAAAATGAATCCAAAATTAATGAATCCGTAAACAAAATCAATCACCGATTTGATTTGTTCAAACAATCTGCATCCGATTTCATACGTTCTTCAGTCAAAACTACTAAGGATACAATCAACGCATTAGACAAAATCGCTTCATCAATCAAATGGAAATTAATCACAATTTTGATAATTTTTGGAATATTGTTCTTTGCCTTGTATGCGGTAATTTCTTTAGATGTTCTACAGATAAATCCTGAACTCGAAAAAATCCCCATAGATCCATTACTCATACCTGGAATAGCTACTTTCATAGGACTGCTGATACTGATCATAAAGACTAACAGTTCGATTAACTCGAATTTGATAAGAACAAGGGACAACGAAAATGACAATCTAAATCGACTCCATGAAAAGACAGGCGAAATTCCAGAATCCGATGTCAAAATAGAATCAAACCTGTCTACAAACAAAAGAAATTTCCAAGACATCAAAGAAAGACTTGCAAAAAATATTGCAGTGATACAAGACTATGTCCCGGGACTAAAGGAATACTATTCGGGAAAATCCATCAAACACAATCAAGAATACTTTGCTCTGTCATTATGCAATGCCTTATCTGAGTACCGCTTACTGGACAAAGAATCTGAAAGGAGACTGATGAAATTTAGTAGTTTAAGCCAGACAGAATCTGAATGGTTGGATGGCATAACGTCAAAACTTTCCAAGCATTTGCAAGTTTCTCAACTTGTTTTGAAAATATGCTATTATGATTATACAAATAATGAAACGAATTTGAAAGACATTTGGAGCCTTCTGAAACAAGATCAAAAGGTCGATGAACTAGTTTTTATTCTGATGCACAAGTTCAACATAGAACCAAAAAACGAAAACAAAGGAGCGTTTGTAGAGATGGTTTCTGGAATGTCTCCATTCTCGCTTAAAGAATTCCTGAAACTGTATGAGGCATTTTACACTGACTTGGAAAAGGAGAAAAAATTAGTGTTGCAGATTCTTCGTGATGTAAAATTTAGCATAAACAATCAAAAGAAGGACGAAATTATGCAATTCCTTCCATCCACTGCAATTTATGATAACTGGAGCAAACAACTGATCAACAAGGTTTCAGAGGTACTGTCCATAGATAATCCGATGCTGCTTATGCTTGTGTACCTTGACTATATCGGTGAAACTCAGGCATCAAACAGGATTTGGAGCACCTCTAGAACCCAAGACAGCATGATTTCCTCTGTTGCAGATATGTTTGTAGACAACAGAATAATTCATCTAGAAAATCAAGACACAGAAAATCTCAAAAATATCTGTCGTAAAGTGATCTCAAAACAGTCAGAGTTCAATTTATCTTCAATGGAATCCAAGATCGTTGAACAAATTCAATCAAATGTCAGAATCAAAAATCTGATTGCGTTTGCATTGGAGGCACGAAATAATCCAATACCAGAAAAAATCAGACTGGATTACTTTGATAAAATTCTGTTTAGTGGGGATAATTTAGAAGAAGATATTTCTGAAGGACTTGCAAGTAAAATCGGCATCAAAAAAGAAATCATTCTTCTTTTCTACTATGATTACATTCAACTGAGAACAGAGAGAAAGACGCTGTACAAGAAAATCATTGATAATAACTTAACTTTGGGATTGGCAGAGATTTTGATAGAAGATCCTTTATCCGTCTTTAACAACATTACAGAAAATCAGAAAATCCTTCTTGTCAAACTGATGCATTCAAAAAATGACTTCTTATTAGATGATCTATCGACATCATTTGAATTTCACAAAAGACTCATAGCCGACATGAACAACTTTGTTGACTTTCTAAACGAACAGGAAATAAAAAACACCGGAAACGTATCTGTTGAGAAAATCATAGAAGTTTTTCAAAATGAAAACAACAAATCAAGATTTTTGTCAATGCTTTTGTTATCAAAGCACATCATAGCAAATCAACAGTGGAAAACAATGACTGAAAATGAAATGGATGCACTTGTTTTCTCATCACTTGTATTATTCTTTACCCAGTACTTTGATGTTGCAAGAGAAGAATCATGTAAAGCAGCGTCAGTTCATGAGTTGACTGTAAAGACTCTCTATGCATGGATGGAAAGGCATGGATTTGAAAAACAATTTGGACATGAAAAAATAACTCTTGGCAAAATTTGTATGCAAGTATTTTCGGGAGATATTACCAAGTTCAACGGATTAGTGGACTTTACTGCAGAATTGCAAAAGGGTGTGCTTTTTGGAAGCACAAAAGAGCTAGCCGGAGTTAGATTTGACAAAATTGATTCAAAACTTGAGAGTATGTCTACAGATGACAAGTACCGTAAGTTACTTGAAAAGACTCAGATGGCTTTGGCCAATGTGATGACTACTCAAATCAGCGTAGACTTTATTGAGCATGCATTAACATCTCAGATGATTTCTGCTTACATGATTACTCGTAGTGACGGAAGAGTAATGCCGATCATTGATGATTATATGAAAGATTCATGCGAAGAGCTAGCAAGAATCAATAATGATGATAGATACAAGAACATGTTAATTCTAGATAAAACCTCAGGAGCATCCACTCGAATTGGCATCATCCCTATGAATATCAAAGATTTTGGGAACTTTACTACTTTATTCCATAATGCCTTTAAACACGCAGAAAAAAAGTTTGAAAAAGATAATCCTAGTGAAACAAACTTGCAATTCACATACAACTTGATTCGTGTAATTCCGTCAGATTTAACATTCAAACATCTAGAGTTAGGTGGTGCTGAAAGTAGAGAAAACCCTGTTAAAACAATTTCTGAACTTGTCAAGACCCAACTAGGAGTATTAGATAGAATCAAGATTGCAGCATCGTCAAAAGAAGACAAGACTCCTACTGTTGCATTACAAGACATCATTACAATGCTGTTTAACAAAAACACAAACATTGTATCGTTGGTAGGAGATTCCGTTATCAGTATCATTTCTTCTGAAAAGGCATTTCAAAATATTTCAAATAATGGGGGCTTTGATAGAGAATTAAAAAGACATTACAATGTTTCAGAGAATACCGAACTTGCAAAAACCATCTACATGAAACATCAAAGCAACGACCAAGGAACGCTAGTAGAATTAATCGATATTGTGAGTTCTATCTTGAACAAAAATAAAATTACTATTTCTGAAAAAGAGATCAACATATTTTGTAAGTCAGTATTTGACAGCATGATAGACATTGCAAACATATTGTATTCAAGCTCGTCAGACTAGGAAAACAAAACATCAAATTGTATCTATAGCAATTCCAAAAACTCTTCTTTGGTAAGACCACAATCATTTATTATTGCCAAGAGCAGTCCTTTCCCAAGCTCATCTTTACGTGGGACTGAGGACCATAAACCTTGACCATTTTCAACTATGATGTGGCTGCCTCTTTGGCGTGATGGATAAAATCCTTTTTTCTTCAGCGCACCCAAAACTTCGCGCCACCCCAAAACAGGAAGACTCAAATCGTTACGGTAACAGCTTTGGTGGATTTTCTTTTAGACGATAAATATGACTTGCAAATTTTTATGGCTTCTTTTGTGTCCGCAATTGCTTCTGCTCTGGTATTGCCTTGTCCTCTTGCCTGTGGAATCTCAATACAATACCCGACATAGAATTTGCCGTCTTTTTTAACATGAATACTATACTTTGTTGCCATACTGAAAGTTACTGTATTTTCTATATAAGATTAGACATTATTCGCAAAATATTTGATTCTGAGACCATTTGATAAAACATGTACACGGACGATGCATATGTTTTAGCATTTGCGGATGAATATGGGACCATTCATGACATGCACATAACCGACGAGTTGAATTCCGGCGGTACTTGGGAATATATTGACTTCAAGTTTACTCTACCGCACTCTTGTTATATTCTAATTTGGAGAAGAGATAGAAAAAAGATTGACAGGAAAAATGCACAGGCCATTGCAAAGTATGTGCGTGATGATCTGGAAGATTTTATAGATGAAGGAAAGTTCAATGGTTCCTCATGGCACCAAAAAATTAGACAAAAAATAGCAGATAACAACAACTGTCTTATTCTTGCTTGGGATGAAATGATTTTGCCTGAAGATTATGATACATGGGAGGAATTTGTCCAAGATGCATACAAAATCATAAAAGAAAAATCTGAAGATATTATAAAACCTGGTTCAAGACATGATCAAGAACTTGCCATCTATAAAGGAAAAATAAATTTTGACAACCAAGACAATCCTATACTTGCAGCATATGGTACTAGGACAAACAAATACACAGGATACAAGATTCCCTCTGATGACATAATCAGAAAATATGTTACAGAGATGTTGCTTGAAAATTATGATGATGCAAACATCCTCCTTTCAGAATACTATGGGATTTTTCCTGCAAAAATTGACACAGAAATAAATGGCGATATGATTGTTGAATATGATTTTGTAAATCACAAAATACTGCTCAATTTAGAAAATATTATGGACTTCGAGTTAAAAATCCCTGCTTTGTTTTTGGGTTTTTTCAAGCATTTGTCATGTGTGAATAATTGGAGTTTTGACAGTGATCCATACAAGAATATCTTATTGGAAAAAACAACTGCTGAAAAATTTTCATATGAAATCATACAAAGAATGCTTGAGATAGGTATTGATCCTAGAAAGAATTCTTAAAACGAAAAGACCGATGATTTTTTCCACAAATCATCGAATATGTTGTTGATGTCTCCTCTCTTTTCATTGTCATTTGTCCTAGTGATGGTAGTCCAGTTCTTATATCCAACATCTTTCAACGAAGAACCAATCATCCACAAGTCTTTTTCATTAATGATGTATCTGTCATGAAATTCTTTAGGATCACATACACGCACTTCGATTTTATTGGAACGGGTTTCGTTTATTCTGTTTAGCATCACTTGAAATTCAATTTCACTTTTCTTTTCAAGATTAGATGTCAGGATTTTTATGGGAATTTCTGGAACTGACACGAAATAATCTAGCATTTTTACGCCTGCCCACTTGTCCATGACTTTGAGAAATCTTGCGGATCCATTGAAAATTTCAGATACTTGCTTTAGGATATCCACTGTTTTGCCTTTCTCAAGAATTATTGTATCTTCTAGTTGGGGGGTACTTTTTTGCTTAATGCTTGAGATGACGGCTTTTCGTGTACCGTGTCTTTCCAATGCATCTAAGTGAATTTTTAATTCTCCTACTTTTTCAGCCAGTTTGTTGGAATTCGGTTTGATTTTATCAAATTCTGTTTGAACCTTGTCTCTTTGTTTTACAAATCGTTTGAGAAAGTTATCCTTGTCAAAATTGGTGGCTGATATGTAGATATCACTGTCAATCATCCACTGTGTAAACAACTGTCTGCTTTCAGTATAAGGATCAAAGAAAGGTTTTGTGACCGACTCTATTAATTCAAGGTCATCTTGTTCATCCTTGTTTGCTCCCTTTTTCGCTATATTATACAAGAAACGGAGTCCGTGGATGTTGTTGACTTTCTGTAAAATAAGGTCTAGAGACTGCGATAGTTGAAAATACTGCATTGACATGGTATATTTCAGTTAGGATTGCTTCTTCAAATTCTTTCCCATTTTCTCAAATATCTGAACATTATGTATTTCAATTAACTTCAGGATAGTTTTTTTCTACTTCCATGATTTCACTTTCATCCAAATTGTAAAGTTTGTAAACAATCCCATTTACTTCGTCATCTATTTCAAAAATCTCTGATTTTATTTTTAACAAATCTTTTGAAGCTGACTCGAAAATATCCATCAGTTCTGACTTGTCTTTTATGCCAATCTTTACCCTTGTTTCACTTTCTAACGAAGTAAGCATGGCTTCAAAACTGTCTTGATAGAATTTGTTAATCGACGATGGAATCTTGTCAAGCTTGAAATTAATTTTTACTAAGTTTATGAATTTAGAATATTTATCATCAAACTTTTTCTGTCTGTCTAACCTGTCTGTCATTTTATCAACTAGTTTTTTCTCTACTTTTTTGTCTGGAACTGGTATGCAGAATGGCTCGAGATACTTTGATTTGAATCTAAGATATCCTCCACGTAAAACATTTCCACTGCCTTTCAAATAGAACCAAGATATCTTTGAATTTAGAATCGCTAAAAAGTACTTGTTATCGATTTTGTTTTCTGTATTGCGTATGAAACTGTATACTTGGGTATTGTGTACATGTCCTTCGTTATCTAGCGTCATATTGCATCCAAGGGATATTTCAGGCGTCATTACTTTCTCTTGTTCAAACCAACTTAACTGACGTGATCTGTGTAAACCGTACCAGAATTTGGGATTTGTTTTGAAACGCTTTCTCAGGTCAATCAAATATGGTTTAAATTTTAACAAATAATCATAAACCAAAGGATATTTCTTCTTCAACTCTGATTCTTCCAAAACCCTCTGCTTTCCAGACTCTACTACATATGGATAAATTACATACTGCTTTGGTTTTATCTCCTTGAATCGTTTTACGTCCTCTCCTCCCAATACTGGTCTTAACAATTCCTTTTCTAATTCTACTTCTGAATTTGCTTTCAAAGAATGAAACATTGCCGTTTTTCCCTTGTCTTTGGTTAAAGACAGGAAATAGATTTCATCATCTCCTGTAATTACTCCCTGAAGAACTTTGTCAAAATGTTCTGTAATCGGAGGTCCTGCTTCATTGATTTTTTTGGTAATGCCTTGATGTGAATCGGATTGCAAACTCCAAGGTTTCTCAGACAATGAATCAAACGATATTTGTGAAAAATCATTTCTATGAATTAGGGATAATTCACTTTCAATCGAACCTGATGATAACTTGCCAATTTCTTTAAAGAAAAATTTGTCATGTATGGAATTCTTCAAGATTAGTATGCCTGTGTAAGTTGTCACATCTTCAAAAACAAAATTGTGTCCAAAACTGATGAAAGTGTCGATTAACTTATTTTTTTTCAAGAAGTCTCGAATTCCTGAACCAAACTGCGCTGCAGTAAATTTATGAGGAACAATGAACCCTAGATAACCATCTTTCTTCAATAATGTTGAACCTTTCTCTATGAACAAAACATAGAAATCATATCTCCCTGTAGCGGAATGGAAGTTTTTTTCGATAAATTTTGTGGTATGTTCGTGGCCTTCATGCAATCCCTGTATTCTTAGATATGGAGGATTTCCAATCACAATATCGAATCCACCCTTATCAAAAATCTCCTTGAATTCTTTTTTCCAATCGAATGCCTTGGAATCTACTTTTTTATCGTCGATTAGGCTATTTCCGACTCGAATGTTTTTTGATAAATCAATTAATTTACGGTTACCTGTGGCTATTTTCAAGAACAAACTCAGTTTAGTGATCTCTGTCGATTCTTGATTGACATCTACTCCAAAAATATTACTTTCAATAATCTTTTTTGCCTCACTTTCTTCATTCCATTTTGAAAGTGTAAACTGCTCTGATATCTTCTTGTCTTTCTTACCTTTCATGGAAATACTGTACTGTCCTTTGAATTCTTTGTACGTCTGAATTTGTTTGTGAATTTCTAACAATATATCAACGGCCTTTAACAAGAATGCACCAGAGCCACATGCTGGATCAAGAATTTTGATTCCCTTGAATTTCTCTTCTAGTTGTCCGATATCTTCTGAATACTCTTTTATCAAATCTTCTATGTTGGAAGCATTATTCTTTGACAAATGACGAATAATTGCATTCCTGCAAATGAAGTCTGTGACATATTCGGGAGTATAAAAAATTCCCTCAATCTTTCGTTTTGAGATTTTTGTCTCCTGTAATTCTTCAAGATCTGTTAGTGACTGTTCAAAAATATGCCCAAGGATGTTTACGTTTAACTCCGTATTGAAATCAAATGAAGACATGTAAAGTAAATTAGTGATTATGGGATTGATTCTGTTTTGATATTTTTTTATAACCTTCTCCGCAAATTCGTCTAACTTTACTTTCTTCTTTAACTCCGAATTCTGATATTCTTTCTTGAAAAATCCAGAAGGTGTTAAATCTTTAACATAAAATCTTGGAGGGATTTTGTCTTGGAACAGACCTCCGTTAAAACCAAAAATTTGTACTGGCGTGTTCGACCCCTTGTCAAGACTTTCAAAAAGTGAAAAAATCGTGTCGTATGCATATTTTGAATGCTCTGACACTGGAACTGCGTCTAGTACTTTCAATATCTGATCCCGAATTAGTCTCTGTGGAACTTTTCCGGTGTCTTCTGCAAAGAAGATGAACACCATTCGATTCAAAAACAACTGTGCATAATGGATTGCTTCGTCTCTCTGAATCTCTCCATTACTTTGAAATTCTTTAATCAACATAAGGCGAGTCTCATGGAATAATCTGTAGAACTGTTTGGTGAACTCTTTTTCTTCTATAACTGACTGATCATAAAGAGTGGTGACGAATTTGTTGTCTATGATACTGCTTTTAGAAAAGATTGCAATGAATTCTCTTAATTTCTCTTCATCCTTCTTGATGTCTTTGAAGTGGAATGAATGAAACTTTGATGTTCCTTTGCCTTTGTCTATAAGCACAAACTGTTCGTAGTTTGTGGCTATTCCGTAATCAAGATTGAGTATACCCATGTAATCCCATGTCTGTTTCACAGGAGTGGAGTGTTCCTTCTTGTCTCTATACTGTGGCGCAAACAGATCCTTTGTTTTTGTTCCCTTGGCTTCGAAACAAACTATCTTTTTGCCTTCATTATTTGAAAACGTAAATTCTACATTGCCTTCCTCATACCCCATATCTTCTTTGACAGGATATCCAAGGAGATCTTTTAGAACAATCAGTCCGAATTTGAAATAATTCTGCTTTTCTTTTTCTAACTGTCCGCTTTCTAACAGCTTCAGCCATTCACTTGCAGCCTTTTTTTGTTTGGTAGAAATTTTTACATCTGAACACAAACGCCTGATCGTCTTTGGGTTGAAAAGATCGTTTGCGGTTGTCATATTATCATAACTCTTTTTGTGTGAAGATATAGGTGACGATTCTTACAAAATCCAAAGTAACAAGTGAAAATAATTACTCCTCATTCTCCTTCTTGTCGCAGATGCTCCAATACTCACAGTTTCTGCATACTTGGTAGCTTGGGGTCGCTTCAAAATCTTCGTTCAAAATTGATTTGACAGTGTTGCCAATTTCTTCCTGGACTGCTCTTACCTGAGGTTCTTCTATTGGATTGTCTACTATCTTGTCGTGCTTCAGGTAAAATAACGACGTATTCACAGGAAGTTCTCCGTACTGCTTTTCAACTCCCAACGCATAGACATTCATCTGAAGATCTGCCTTGATTGATCTGCTATTTTCATAGACTCCTCCTGTTTTGAAATCAATTACTGCAAACTTGCCATCGGGAGTCTTTTCAACTCTGTCGATAAACCCGTTGAATGGAACTCCTTCAATCTCGATTCTAAATGGTTGCTCCACTGCAATGGGTGTGTTCTTGTTTTCTGAAATCCACTTCAGATATGTCTTGATCATTGTCTTTGCCTTTTCTTTTGCTTGGTTTTCCTGAGTTTCTGACTGGAACGAACTGGCATTCCATTCCTTTGACAAAATTTCAAATGCCAATTCTTCAGTAGGTTCTGTTCCTTCCATCTGTAGTTTGGTCAAATGTTCTGCAACTGCATGAACTGCTGTTCCCAAGTCAAAGTATGGTCTTGCCTTGGTTGGAGCCTCCATGACATATGAGAATTTGAACTTTAGAGGACAGTCTTTGTATGTCTTAATCTTTGATGCGCTTAGCCGGAATTTGTCTTTTTCAAGCAATGAAATCTTCTTTCCTTCCAAATCTGCTTTTAGATTGTCTTCACCGCCATCAAAACTTAGAACATCTTCTGGTCTGAATCCTTCAAAACTTCCGTTCTTTTCATAGTGTTTTACTTTTGCAAGTTCAACGATTCTTTGAACTGCACTTTTTAGATGCATCTGATTGAGTGAACTGACTGCTTTGCTTTGCAGGCCTTGTTTTATCTTTTCAACTCTCCTTTCTTCTTCAAGTAATACTTCTCCATTCTGTCCGTCATACTTTACAAGATTTATCAAAGGATTGTCTTCAAACTTTAACTCGTCAAGAAATCTAGATGGCTTTGTTTCTCTGACGTTCTGCCCGTATCTTTTTGCATATGTGATATACAGTAAATTCTGGGCCCTGGTCATTGCGACATAGAACAGTCTTCTTTCCTCTTGGATGTACAGTTCTTTCTCATCATCGGACTGTGTCATTCCTTTTGATAATTCATTTGGAACGTAGAACTTCTTTGCTTGATATCTTAGCGGTAGTTTGTTTTGTGCAACGTCTGCAACAAACACAACAGGAAACTCTCGTCCTTTGCTCTGATGAATTGTGGTTACTTGAACAGAGTTGTCAAACCCTGAACCTTCCTTTAGTTCCACGTCAAACTGTCCCATCAAATTGAGATAGTTGATGAAGTCATCCAACGTTCCATGAGGATTAAGAGATTCGTATTCGTTTGCAATGTTGTAGAATTCCTTTAGTATCAGTTGGTTTCTGCGATTCTCTGGGGTGTCCGACTGGATTGATCTTTTGTAAAGATCAGAAACAGACATGATGATATCGTAGACCATCTCGCTGATTGTCTTTTCTGACTCGAGTTCGATTATTTTTTGGATCTGTTCTGCAAGTTCTTTGACTTCTTCTTTTTGAGAAATATCAACTTCATCGCAGTCTTTGATGGTGTCAAACACAAAGTCGATGTCAGTAGGGTCTGCTCTGGCTTTCTTTCGTGCAACATGGTTTATCCTTGCCATGTTTATCTCGTTGATTCCATGATTCTTCATGAGCCTATTGATTTCTATGCCTGAAACGGTAGGCTTGTTGGCAATTACTAAGAATGCCATCAGGTCTCTTACTACTGGGGATGAGAAGATATTGGATTCGCCTATGAAAGTAGTCGGAATTCCGTGAGCCTTGAGCGCCTTTGCAAACTTTTTACCTTCAGCTTTTCTCCTAGATAACACCACGAAATCTCGATAGGTAAGAGGATCAGACGTGCCGTCTCTTCTTTCAACGGGTTTGTCCAAGAGATCCTTTATGGTTTTTACAACAAATTCTACCTCTGATGATTCGTTTGAGCACTGAGCAACAGTTACTTTCTGGCCTTCTTCGTGTTCTGATTTGAGTTTCTTTGCATGTCTTTCTGGAACTCCATCGAGGGACTGGCTTGCAAGGTTGACTATGTTTTGGGGGCTGCGATAATTTCTGTTGAGTACGACAACGGTGGTGTCTGGAAAATACGATTGAAAGTCTTTGAAGTTTGTAAGATATGCTCCTTGAAATCTATAGATGCTTTGATCATCATCGCCTACTACTGTGACATTTCCATCCTTTGCAATCTGTTTTACCAGTTCCAATTGTGCAAAGTTATTGTCTTGGAATTCATCTACTAGAACATGTTTGAACTTTTTTTGATATTTTGAAAGGACATTTGCTTTTCTCTTGAATAATTCTATTGTCTGAACCACCATGTCATCAAAATCAATTACTGTCTTGCTTCTCTGAAACTCTTGATATTTGAAATAAATTTTACAAAGGTCAGATAACTTCAACAGAAAATCTCGTTCTTCATCGTCAAGATCTTTTTTCAATTTAGCGTCAATGTATTTTTGTAGTTCTTCAGGTGAAATTAATTCGTCTTTGAAAGTACTGATTCCATCAATGACCGATTCTATAATTTCTACTGCATTGTTTCCAATCTCCAAGTGCTCTAGTTTGAAATTGTCAATATTTTTCAGACCCCAGACCAGCTGAGCAGATCTTTTGATTATGCCCGATGACATTCCTATTCCAGAATCTAAGACATTGTCTTCTAGGACATCTTTAGCAAAAGAGTGGAACGTACTGATTTCCATCTCAGTTACGTCAATCAGTTTCTCAAGACGGTGTTTCATCTCATCTGCTGCTTTTTCTGAGAATGTCAGACATAGGATGTCTGAAGGTTTTATTCCAGATCTAACCAAATGCATTACTCTCTCTATGATGACCCTGGTCTTTCCACTGCCCGGCCCTGCAATGACCAAGAGTGGACTTCCTGAGTGCTGAACTGCCTGTTTTTGCTCAAAATTCAGTTCTAGGGACATTTGCCTCTTTAATTCTTGAAAGATGAAGTTCTTAAAGTCACCCTCAACACCCTGTCATTTATCTACATCCAATCCAAAGAAAATATCGCAGGGTATGAAGATAGTACACTTTTCAGACACGCACTTAGGACATTCAGACTATGGGAAATTTGACTCTGAATCAGGCATAAACAAGCGAGAAAACGATGTCTACCAAGTTTTCAAGGAAATTGTTGATCATATCATCAAAGCAAAACCGGATTTGGCAATCCATGCAGGTGACCTGTTTGACAGCATACGTCCTTCTAACAGAGCAATCTCCATTGCACTAGAACAACTATCGCGACTATCAAAGGAAAAGATTCCTACTGTCATCATTGCAGGAAATCATTCTACACCAAGGCAAAAATCAACAGACACCATCTTCAAAATTTTGCAATACTTTCCAGACATATATCCTGTATTTGGAGGGAAGTACGAAAAACTAAAGATCGGAGACTGTTCAATCCATGCGATTCCTCACTCATATTCTGACGAAGACCTGCAAGAAGGAATCAAAAAACTGAAACCAGACAAATCCTCCAAATACAACATCATGGTGGCACATGCTGCCATACGAGGTGTGGAAGAAGCGTCATGGGGAGAGTTCAAAGAACAAACAATTCCCGTTTCTGCACTAAAAAGCGACTTTGATTATATTGCACTAGGACACTACCATCGATTTTTGAAAATAAAAGACAATGCATACTATTGCGGTTCTCCTGAAAGAATTAGTTTCAACGAAGTCAACGACAAGAAAGGATTCTTAGAAGTCACTCTTGATGATTTTTCAGTAAAACATGTTCCTACCACTGCACGTGACATGTTGATCTTCAAACCAATAGAATGCGAAAAACTCAGCGCAACTGAAATTGTAACAGAACTTGAAAAGATGGTATCTGGAAAAATTAATGATAAGATAGTCAAGGTATTTTTCAACAACATTCCAAGACATGTTCATTCATCCTTGGACTTGCAAAAGATTCGACAAATTATGTCCAATGCATTGCATTATGAGCCCGTATACAACTGGAAGTTTGATGATAGCAGCAACATGGTATCGTCACAAATTGGTTCGATAAACGAAGAGTTTGAAAACTATCTCAAAAACATAGAACTTGAGAAGAAAGAACTTGAAGAAATCAAATCCCTCGGTAACGAATACCTCAACAATGTGATAGAGGAGGAAGCATGATGTTATTAAAACGAATACACCTCAAAAACTACCGCAGATACCGAGACGAAGACATTGAGTTTCCTACCGGGCTTACTGGGATAGTGGGTAGGAATGGCTCAGGCAAATCGACTTTGATTGAGGCTATAGGATGGTGCCTATACGGGAACAGTGCATCTAGAACTAAAAAAGATCAGATAAAAACAACAGGAATTCCTGAAAGTGAGGATTGTAGCGTCACGCTTGAAATGATGATGGGTCCAGATTCTGTACAAATTATTCGAGAACTACGAGGAAAAAATTCGTCAGGCCATGCAAGTGTGTTTGTTAATGGAAATGACGAGGCGCATGTAAGAGGAATGAACGAAGTTTCAGAGTTTGTTGCAAAAAGAACGGGCATGGATCATGTAGCATTTTTCACTTCTGTTTTTGCAAAACAAAAAGAACTTGACTCGCTTTCCAATATGCAACCCGGAGATAGAAAGAAGACAATAATGAGACTGCTCCGAATCAACAGAATTGATGATGCTATCGGTCTGATAAGAAACGACATTCGAGGAAGTAGAGACAAGATAAACTATCTCCAAGGGAATCTAAAAGATGTTGATGAATTAGAAAATAAATCTCAACAGCTTGAAGAAGAAAAAGTAAAAACAACTGAGACCATCAAAGAACGTGCAGAGGAAATCAAAAGATTATTTTCTGAAGTCAAGAAAAAGAAGATAGAGTTTTCTACACATGAAAAGAAATACCGTGACTATAACAAAGTAAGCAAAGAACTTGCAAAAATAACAACTAAAAAATATTCCAAGATTAAAGAAAAAGATACAATAGAACTGGATCTCAAAAATGCAAAACTTTCTGAGAAAAGAACTAGAACAATAGCTCCTAAAGTAAAGGAATTTGAATCTGTGAAAAAAGAAAAGGCAAATCTTGATTCCATATATGGAAAATTCAAAGAAAAAGAGGCATTTCAAGAACAACATTTGGCAACAGAATCTAAAATCAAAAAACAAGAATCTCTTAACAAGAAAATCGAGAACAACCTTGCATCACTAAAAGGAATAGACAAAGACATCAAAAAACAAGAGAAAGCAAAATCAAAACTTGAAGAAGAAAAAGAGGTTTTAACCAAATCAATAAGCGGAACATCGGCAAAAATCAACGAAAATCAGGTACGAAAAAATGAATTGAACGAAGAATTTTCCAAAATTCAAGATCTTGGAGAAAATAGTGAATGCCCAACATGTAAACGACCATTAAAAGATCATTTTCCTCACGTGTCCAAGTACTTTACAGATGAAATATCGAAACTTGATGAAAAAATTAATGCAGATTCAGAAAAGAAGAATAAACTAGAGTTAGAACTCAAATCAACTACCAAGGAAATCTCAGAACTGTTGAAGGAAATTAAAGACACAGAAGATAAAAGAACAGAAAGAACTTCTCTACAAACCAAACTACGTGAAGGAAAAAGAACATTGTCTACAATAATCAAAGAAAAGACAAATTTGGAAAAGAAGTTGAAAAAGTACTCTGATTTGAAATATAACCGAAAACATCATACATCAATAAACAAACAACACACAAAACTTTCAAAGTTTAATGAAGAGGCCATAAAACTATCTTCAGACATAAAAAGAATTCCTATGTTGTCAAAAAGACATAAGGCTTCAGATGATACCATTTCCAAACTTGAACATAAAGAAAAAGAGCAAACCAAAAAACTAAACTCCATAGACTATGATGAAACAGAATACCAAAAGTCTAAACAGGCTCTAGATGATGTAAAACAAAATCACACAAACACACGAGAAGAATGGATAACCTTGAAAGGAGAAATAACAAATTTGGATCTTCAACTCAAGCAAATCACACAAGAGATATCCGAAGAAAAAGAAAAGAGAAAGACAATAGATGAGGAAAACAAACAAATCGGTTCGAGAAGCAAATTAGAAAAAATAATGAATGATTTCAGATTAGATTTGATTTCTAGAATAAGGCCTATTCTGTCACAAAGATCGTCTGAACTCTTTAGAGAAATAACAAAAGGAAAGTATCCTTCAATGGAACTTGACGACGATTATGACATAAAGATAGAGGATGAAGGAAACAGCTTTACTACCGACAGATTTTCAGGAGGTGAAGAAGATCTTGCAAATCTATGCCTACGTATTGCAATTTCACAAGAATTAGCAGAAAGATCTGGCGGCATGCAATCTAATTTCATAGCACTTGATGAGGTATTTGGCAGTCAGGATGAAGAGCGAAAGAATAACATCCTCAGAGCCCTATCTGAGCTCTCAAACCAGTTCAAACAGATTTTAGTCATTACCCATGTAGAAGATGTAAAGGAAATGCTTCCATACGTTCTAACAATTAAGGAAAACTCTGAAAACTCTGTTAAAGTTGAAACGGAAGGAATTGCACCATTAGCAACATAATTTTTTAATGCATAAAAACTTCAAAGTGAAATTACAGCTATGAGAAAATTTGACTTAAACATAGAAGAAGTACTTGAAGATTGGGAAGTATATCATGCAATAAGAGAAATTATTGCAAATGCTATTGACGAGCAAATTCTAACTGACACAAAAGAAATTGAAATTAAAAAAGAAAAAAACAGTTTTGTCATTAGGGATTATGGTCGTGGAATAAAATACGAGCATCTAACTCAGAATGAAAATGAAGAAAAGATTTCACATCCAGAACTAGTAATTGGAAAGTTTGGAGTTGGATTAAAAGATGCACTTGCAACTTTTGATAGACACAAAGTAAACATTATCATCAAATCCAAACACGGAGACATAACAATTGACAAATCATCAAAGCATGATTTTGAAGATGTTGTTACGCTTCATGCAGTTATTTCATCACCGTCAGAACCAGAAATGATTGGTACCAAAGTAATTTTAGAAGGATGCACAAAAGATGACATTGAAAAAGCAAAGAGCCTTTTCTTGAAATTTTCAGGTGAAAAAGTTCTAGAAAAAACACAGTATGGAGAAATTTTGAACAAAGAATCAACATCAAGAATTTACATTAATGGAATCAAAGTTGCTGAAGAAGAAAATTTTCTGTTCTCATATAACATCACTTCATTGACCGGAGCAATGAGAAAAGCACTTAATCGTGAGAGAACACATGTCGGAAGAACCGCATACACAGAACGTGTAAAGTCTATCTTGTTATCCAGCAATGATGAAAAAATCGCTAAACTGCTTGTGGAAGATCTTGAGGGATATCAAAAAGGAACTGAACATGACGAGATGAAGTATGTTGATGTTGCAGTACACGCATGCAAAATTCTTAACACTACCTCATCAGTAGTCTTTGTTACTCCTCAACAATTGCAATACGATACAATGGCCATAGACAATGCTAGACATGATGGGTTGTCCGTGGTAGTAGTTCCTGAAACAATTAGCCAAAAGATACGAGGCGAACAAGACATGTCAGGAAATACCATGAGAGATTTAGGACAATACAATATAGAATGGAATGAGAGTTTTGAATTCAAGTTTGTAAAACCCTCAGAACTGAATTCCTCAGAGAAAGAAATTTTTGATAAAACTAAAGATATTTTCGGTTTAATCGGAGGACAACCAAAGATGATCAAAGAAATTGTAATTTCTGAGACTATGAGAAGAGAAGAATCGGGCATGGAAGCATCTGGATTATGGGAACCAGACAAGAAAAGAATAGTCATTAAACGAGAACAACTAAAGAAAATGAAAGATTATGCAGGGACTCTTCTTCACGAAACAAGCCATGCAATTAGTGGTGCAGGAGATGTTTCAAGAGAATTTGAATCGGAATTGACAAACATCATTGGAAAAATTTCTGCTGAATCCGTGTAAAATTATTTTTTTCGTTTTCGTGTTTTCTTGGGTTTGTCAATGTCTTCATACTCTATTTTTTGCCCACAGAAAGGACAAAAATCAATTGGAATGACAGTTTGTCCCTCATAGGATATTTGATCAACTATGACAAATTTTCCTTGTTCATAGTTCCATCCGCTTGATTTTTTGTAATATCCTTTGAGAGGATCACAACAAAACTCTACATCACGTTGTAATGTGTAATTATCATATGTGTTTCCTTCAGATGCAGGATCAGGTAATGTTTCTTTTTTGTAAGTTGCGTTCATGGAAGATGCCTTTTCTTTCTATCTACAATTTCATAACCAATTTTCTTAACTATGGTGTCCAGAACATTTCTCAAATCACTTCCTTTTTTATAATTTCTAGAATAAGGACCCACTGTGGTTCGTTTTCCACGTGCAAGCTGGTATCCTTTGTTGACAGAATGTTTTCCAGTAATTCCAATACAATCTCCACCATATCCTTTCACAGCAGAAAAGCATGGAATGTCACCAGGACTATCTCCAAGATATACCATGTATTCAAACGGAATACGTCTATCTTCTGGTTTTATTGCATCATTCACACTAAAAGGACAACGTCTCAATTCTTTTCCTGTTATGCCCTTGTTAATTGCATAAAGGAACTTTGTTTTCTCAGTAAAAGTTACACTTGATTTTATGCTGTCAATTTTTTTTGTTTTTCTATCTTCGTTAAATGTTCCAGCAAAAATATCTGTAAAGTGTTTTGACAGTATACTTCCCTTAATCAGATCTTCAAATCCTGATGAAATGATGTAAAATTCAATATTGACTCCTGCTTCGTCAAAGTCCTTGTTCTTCTTGACCATTGACTTTATTTGAGGAATAAACTCCGGCACTCCTTCATAAGGAGTTATTTTCTTTCCAAGCTTTGTAAGTTTCTCATTTGTATCTTGTTCTATCTGACCGGACTGGATCATCTTTAGTATCTCAATCATCCATGCTTGTGGAGGATCCCATCCTTGTGAGACCATCTTCGTTATTTTCGTCCAGAATGGTTTGACTTTTACTCCGTTTTGCTCTAAAAGGAAATTTGTTGTATCTGGAGCTAGAGTTTCATCGCAATCACAAATAATTGCAATTGTATTTTGCATACTAGAAATAATAATTGTTTAACATCATATTAAGTGATTCACAGTCTAAAGTTTTGGATATTCATAAATGCTAAAATCGATTCCTTCCTCAGACTCAAAACCAACAAGCCTCTTTTCACAATTTATTTCAAAAATCAAATCATCTCTGTCATCTTCTAACAACCCTAATCCTTTCACAGTTTTGTTTCTGTCAATAAATTCAGGAAACACATCACAAAATATTTTCAACATGTTATCGAGGTCTTTTGTTTTTCTCCCTTCTACACTTGAATCAGAATACAAATTGAAGCATACTTCAAATGACAGTTTTTTTCCACGACATTTCTGTTGAACATCGGAAATGTTTTCAATTTTATTTAGAATTAAATCACGAAGCTCTTTTTTCCGCTCTAAATCATTATTCCCGTAAGTTTTGGGTTCATAGCATTTTAGAGATATTGAAAGAAGCGGTTGTGTCATAATAATGTAAAAGAGATCAAGAAGATTAACTTTTAGAAAGTCAATTTAACAATCACATTCTGTATCGTTAACTGCGCACTCTACAATAGCCTCAATAGTTTTGTTTTCTTCTATTCTTTTACCAATCTTCCGTATTCCTTCTTCTATTGTAGGGGCAGTTTTGTATTCTACTGCAGCCGTAAATGCCGTGATTCCAATATTTGTAAGAGTAAACCAGGGATTACATTTTTCCATGAAAAAAATGAAAACTACTTCTATTTAAGAAATTTAAAGAAACAACGGATGATCATTTAGTTGTCCATTGGAGTCCATTGTCAAAAGTAAATGTTGCCTTGTAATTGTACCCTATTGCGGAAATGATCTTCTTTGCCTCATTCATGTTTTGAAAATCTTTGTTGATGTGAATCTCAGCTATGGGAAACGTACCTGCTATAAAAGGCTCCCAACTTTCTGCATGCAGCGAAATCACGCATTTATTTTTTGGAATTATGTCCCTGTGCCATTCAGGAAGAAATGTAAACCCTGTATGAGACTGGAGTAGAAGTAATACTCCTAGTTTATCGTTTGGTAGTTGACCAAGTTTCTTTTTTAGCACTGATTCATTTTTGTCCCAATCGTCGGGAACTCCGCCCAACCTTCCCACTTTTCCTCTTTTGATGTTGTGAGATGCAACACTTGCTCCGTGCCATGTCTGTACGTTAATCTTGTTGTCCAACTCGATGTCTATGTCGTGATTCCCTGTGCTCAATTCAACATCGGTTACTTTGTAAGTTCCATTATCGTGAAACCGTTTCACAAATTCGGCGTTAACCAAATGCCCCAATTGCTGATCCTTTCTTAACTTGTGGATCAATATTTCTGAATTTGGTATTTTGTTCTTGTTATCTTCTAACCATGCGGCTAACTGTTCCATTCGGTTTACATCATTTTGGTTTGCGGTCATTGTTACTACTGTAATTCTTTAACAGATTCGTTTATCCATTTTTTGATTTCTTTTTCAATTTTTCTATCGCCTTCGCTCATTGTCCTTTTCGTTCCTTGAACCGCTCCTGAAGTCTGGAAGTCAAAACGTCGCTGAAAAGGGCATGGCTCAGGCCCGAGGTTAACTCTCGAGGTGATTTGAGATGAACGGCAACAAGCCAATCTACACTGGACTGATACAGTCCTCAGAAAAAGACCCTAAGAAGAGGAAGATTATCGGAAGGATAGCCCTCTGGGAAACGAAAGAGGATGAAAATCCTCTCTCCCAAACGGGAGGCGAGTGAGATGAGAGAAGAGATACTGAAGAAACTCAAGACATTCGGACTGGGGGACTACGAGTCTAGAGTGTATTTCACGCTACAGGTCAACGGCAAGACCAAGGCAGGAATGCTCTGGAAAGAAGCAGGAGTTCCTCAGAGCAAGATATACTATCTGCTTGACGCCTTGGAGATGAAAGGACTCGTAGAGCAGACGCAGAGAAATCCAAGAGAAGTCAGAGCAAAGTCTTTCCTGAGATTTGCAAACGAGTATCTGACAGAAAAAAAGATTCTGCTAAGAGAGATAGACGAGTCGATAAAGGAGAACAAGTATCTGCTGAAAGGTTTCAGAAGACGGAGGGTGTTTAGTTAGTGTTTTACCAATTTAGTTTTCTTTCCATCTTGTTGGAAGTTGATACAAAGTCTTCCATCAACACAGGGTTGATTTTTGAGTAATCTATATCGTCAAAGATTCTGTTGACATGGTTTTTGAAATTAACACCCATTTCACTATCGCGCAAAAAATGTTCAATCAATTCTAACATGTATTCTCTACTGGTTTTTGTTATTATTGCTTCTTTCAATGACCACATCATAAACATATGTTCCCATGCAAAACCCATCATTGGATCATCAAACATGTAATTTGGAATATAGTATGTGTTATTGAAATTATGATATGCTACATAGACATGGTTGTTTGCTGACATCATCCTGTGAAAATCTAGAAAGACTTTTCCCATGTTGTTTATTATGAACTGTTCATGTCTATTGATGAAATCTTTAGTTGATTTCTTCTTGTATATGTTACATGGATTCTGTATTGCATGGAAAAACTCGTCACGATCTTTAGGACAATTCATTGGTCCAAATTGAAATCCTGTACGTTCGTTTAAGAAAGAAAGAAATTGTCCTTCTGTTGCATCGCTTTTCGGTTTAAGAAATTTGGCAAATTCTGTTCTCTGTTTTAATGACTTTGAATCGTGCATTTGTTTTAGAATTTCATACGTGTCGTCAAATCTGTTGTTGGGGCTCAACGCAGGATTGTCAGCAAGCATTTGTTCTTCTGGAAGTATGTATGATAGATTTAGTGCGTAATTTGACGTTTGAAATGCAAACAACCAACTACCTGACCATTCTTTGATATCTTGCAATTTATTGAACATGTCTTCGTATCTCTTGTCACGATTTAGGTTGGACTGCATGTTTTTTTCTAGATATTCGATAGCCTTGTCTACATTAATCCCCATGTTCTTTTCAGACGAGAGTATTGAGATTTGCACATATATCTGAAATGTTACTTGAGCTTCCATAAGTGCAATTGATTCCAGATGAAGTTTGTCTATTGCAATTTGACTTTTTACTGCATTGTTAATATCTGTATTATGAATTAAATCTTGAACTGCATTTTCGGTCCATGCCATTCTGTTGATAATTGCTCCAGTTTTTCCCTGCTCACTATGTGATAATTCGTGAACTCTTGTCACTTTGCTATATGCAATATCATTTGCATTATTGTCACTTACCATATCTTGCATGTTGTAAACGATGAGATTAATCTCTGGAATCCAATGGCTATTCTGATAATGTAATGCTGTAGAAGGCGATACAATGAATTTTGAATTTCTAATCATTCTTTGATTTTTTCTTTTTATTTTTCGTCTTTTCTGTTTCTTCTCTAGATGGTGAAGCGGCTACTGCAACACTGCGACCTGTTCCTTTAAGACCCACTGGACGTTCTATTTCTTGCCGTCGTCTAGTCTGAAGCTCTGCTGTTCTTCTCTCAATGTATTCAGATTGTTTCGCTTCAGACAATGACGAAATCAGTTTTTCATCGGAATAATTGTCAAGTTCTTTTAGACGTTTGGAAATATACTCATCACGTCTTTTTTCATCTAATAATAAAACCAATTCATGTTCTTCATTCGTATAGTATTGAAATCTTTCAGTAACGTAACCCAGCAAATCTTCTACTCTGTCAATTTTTATTTCATGAGGCTTACTAACAGGCCCTAAGTAGACATAATCGTTCCCTTTTTTGAAATAATAGTAATTTTGCTTATTTCTTTCTCGTTTAACTAATCCCATATGAACACCATGTGTATCTGAATACGATCTGAATTCTCATCTTTAAATACAAAAATTGTACCTAATGGGAACAATAAAATAATTGTTGTACCTAATAGGTACAATGAATCAGAAAATAGATTCAAAATCAGGCGTGAAAACGCCTCAAAAATCCCCAAAATCAGTCGGTTACTTTTGGATGGCCGACGGAAGCTTCGTGGAGGTGGCACTGTGAACGAGTTCAAGTCCGTCTTCTCAATTGAAGGCACAAAACAAGAACCTATAGTGGGAGGAATTGAGAGAGCAGGATACAATCTCATTTCTCTGAACAACCCAGTAAGCACTGACGCAATACGTGACATCATAGGTACACTGGGAACTTCTGTCAGAAACAGTCTCTCAGCAGGACGAGCAGAACTAATCCCAAGAGCAAGTGCAATGTTTTCCAAAGACGGAGACACTATCAACGTCATTGACTTTGATGTGCAGGACATACAGCAAACGTACAGCGACCCAATCATCATTGTCACCGAACAAATTCCTGGAAGGACAAGCAACCTGATCAAAGAAATCTTAGAAGATGTTGTAAAGATAGACATCATCAAAAATTCTTTGTTGTCACTTGACAGCATACAGTTCAAGACTTCAATCGATGATTTGGCTAGATTGAAGAAAGAAGATCCGAGAGAGACATACAACAGATGCGTTACGTCTTTGATAAGATCCTGTGTCGGTGGAATCAAGACTCTGGACATTGATGCATTCGAACTTACAACAGTTCCAAGACAAACCACAAAGCAAATCCAAACACAAAAGGTGACTGCTGTCTAATGGGCAGCATCGCCACTATTTTTTTCATTTGCATTTTTTCAATCGCAGTAGCACTTTCTGTAGTCTATGACTTCATGTTCTGGTTGTTGATTGCATTTGGAGGTGCACTTGTCTTTCTACTTTCAGCGTTGTTTCTGGGGCTTGAATCCGATGAACCACGTCCTGTCCGACCGACATGGAACGATACTGAAACAAGAAGAGACCCAACACGATTTGAAAGAAACCTCCGAGGAAGAATTGAAGACGAATACAACAAGGAGGATTGGAGATGAAGTTCGAAGACTCTGAAAGAGATGACATGAAAAGAAACTGGATTCGAAAAGAGGAGATGCTTAAAGATGAGTAAAGACGAAGGCCGTATTCTCATGGGAGAAAGATGGATTGTTGCTCCCAAAAAAGAACTTGGAGGAACAGAAATGTTTCAAACAGACGGAGGGCAGTTCAGCAATCGATATCAAGTCTTCTGCGACGTCTGCGGAATCAAGGTAGAACAAGACAAGGTCACAATCTGCCAGGAACAGCAGCACAAGACCTGCTCAGAGTGCTTTGTGAGGTTCGAGCAGAAGAACATATGCGTAGACTGCCTAAAAGAGAAGATTCCTCTTTCTAAGCAGCAGTTCAAGATTCTGGTTTCTGTCTTTTCAGGCGTGAGTTGGACGCGTGGGCTTCACTCAGTCACCCACATGCCAAAACCTGCAATTGAGAGGACAGTTTCAGAATTGGTAGAACTGGGATACATCCAAAGGAAACGAATTTTCTGGACGGAGATTACTGATATCGGACTAGATGTTATGACTGCATACAGGACAGTCTATCCGAAAGACAAGGACGTCGAAAATCTCAACTGGGAGCTGAGAAGACGTGAGCGAAACTGATTCTGAATATTTTGACGAGATAAAAGACAAGATCTCAGTGCTTCCTGACATCGACAGAAAGTCGATTGAATCCCTTCTGGAATCCATGCTCTATTCAAACGACGAGCAAAACGAGATAACAAAAAACTGGATTTCTGATTTGGTTGAAACAAAATATGCAGCACATCTGCTCAAGTCAAAAACTCCTGTGATGAAGTTTCCAAGCAGAGAAGAATCGGAAGATGAAAAGTTTGTCGAAACAGGAACCGTGATGTCTGGCGACGTGAAGATGCACAAGTTTTTTCTTTCAAGAGTCAATCTCTCTGAAAATGTTCTGATAGTTGGACGTGCAGGAACAGGAAAGTCTACTTTGATTTTGAAATTCATTTCTGAGTTGTCTAATAACGATATCTTTTGGATTATTTTCGATGTGAAAGACGATTACAAAAATCTCGTAGCAATGTATAATGCAACTTCAGTGATAGACTGGAACCAAATGAGTTTCAATCCTTTCACAAACGTTCCGCCTGGAATGCCAAAAGAACTCTGGTGGAAAATCTTTCTTGACATATGCTCCCACTCGACAGGCCTGTACACTGCAACGCCAAACCACATAATCGAACACCTGAAAGAACTTGACGAAGAAAAGAACGGAAACTTTACACTGCAAGACGTCATCGACCTCCTTGATTCAAAGTACGAAAGCTCGAGCAAGAGAGACGACTACACTGCGACTGCAAAGAACAGACTGAAGGCAATCAACACAACATTCGACTCGGTATTCAACTGTCCTTTCGGATGGGACATTTCTAAATTATTTCGGAGCAGAGTGATCATCAGAACATTTCCTCTATTGTTTGAGGATTCCAGCATTCTCATTCAGGCAATTCTGATGTGGGAGTTCTACAGAAGGCTGTTCTCGCAGGAGAGATTCAACCGGAAGTTTACCTACGACACAAGCATGAACGACTACTTTACAATGGTTATCCTAGACGAGGCGCACCATGTTATGTCCAGACAAGAACTGAGTTCAGTATCGATAGAAAAGTCGGCCCCACCTATGAGCACTTTTGTCAGTATGGGCCGTGAATTTGGCCTGTCTATATTGGGTGCAACACAGATGAGCCACCTTCTGCTTGGCGCATTCAAAGACAACTCTGGAACTATGATGATTGGAAACATTCCCGATTATGAACAGAGACAGAATTTAGGTTCGTCATTGGGTATGGACATAGATGATTCCAAAGTATTGGGAAAGTTGCAGAAAGGAACGTGGTGCTGCAAGGTCCTTGGAAGAACTGACGCATTTGTTCTAAAATCTCCGATGATGGACAAAGGCGGACTGGTTGCAGAAGCCGAAATAATCTCTAGGTCCAAACCGTTCATAGACAAACTGGAATCAGAACGCAGAGAACTTGAATCAAGAATGTTTCTTGCACACGTTGACAAGAAAAAAGCAACTACTCCAGAAGTTGGAAAAGACGCTTGGCTTGTTTTGAACCACTTGTTAGAACATCCTTGGGATTTTCAAAAGAAGATCACAACGTCGTTAGATCTTTCTCCTGAAAGAATGAAGATTGCAAAGTCACAGCTAAAGTCTAGAGGCCTTGTGGAGTTTGTCCGATTCAAAATAGAACGAGAAGAACTTCACTTCATTTTAACAAGAAAGGCTTTGATGCTTTTGAAGAGTCTTGGAAAAAACCCTTCGCGTATTGCATTCTGGAATCTGTTCAACCAGATGCCGTCATACGAACACAGGTACTTGCAGTTTTTGATATACATCGGACTTAAAGACCTTGGTTATGTTGCAAGAAGCGAGTTCAAAGTATCTGAGAAAAGAAGAGTGGATGTCTATGCAGAAGGAGAAAAAAGAATTGCAGTGGAAATTGAAAAATCAACTTCTGACGTAGAGTCAAAAGTGTCAGTGCTTGCTGACGGATTGGTAGATGAACTTGTGCTGTTGTACACCGATGAAAACCATCTTGAGAAAATAAAGTCCAAGATTGAAAGTCTTGATGTTTCAGACGATAAGATTTGGATTGGATTGGCCAGAGATTATGTAAAAATTCTAAGAGATATGAAAAGAGATAGAGTAAGTGGCTCAGAATCGACCAGAAACGAAGATAATCAAAGTAGTTCTGTGCCTGAAGATGACACAGACCAGAATTGGGACAGAAACAAGGGAGAAACCAAGTAGTTGTCCTACAAACGGAAGAAATTCTTTGGCCCTCCTATCAAAAGAGGAGGATACATTCCAACAAAGGACTACATGGAACACTATCGAGTATTTCCGCAACAAGAAGACGAATATCACAGAAAACTAAGACAGGAACTCGAAAAGAACGAGCACCACATGTCACACTTTAGAGACACAGAGCCTCACTACAAAACAAACCCCGTGCAGGAAAGTTTCTCAAAACAAAATCTGGATGACTTTCAGGACTCTCTTTTCAACCGAGTCATGGAAGAGATGAAAGAAAGACAAGAAGTCTCCCAAGAAGTTTATGATAATGCCAAGGAAGTAACTGAAGCGATACAACAGAATCAGGACATGGGAGTTGCAGAGTTTACTGAAAAGATGCTTTCAATGGATGATGACATTTCGCAGATCAACTACGACCTTGACAAACTAGACAACGAGATATCCGAGGAATTACTGGACACACAGAATTTTCTAAATGAAGTGACAGAAGTGATTCCTGACACCTTGCCACAAAGAAAAAGTGACTCTGAGGTTGGATTCTGAGTTTGATCAAAGATCAAATACTAGATTCACGTAACATTCCACAAGATGAAGTCGCCGAGAGGCAGACCGATATGGGAAAACAGAAACTAGTAACAACGAACAACACTGCCAAACAACAAAAGATTTCAAGAAAACAACGAATGCTTGCAAACCCTGACGTCAAGAGATGGTACGACAACCTTGCAAGAGGAAGTCCGCTAACCGCCGATGTACGAGTTAGAAGACTGGACAAGTTCTGTGAAATCCATGAGATTACTCCTATGGAACTTGCAGAACTTGGAATGAAAGACCTGAGAACAGTAACTAATCTTCTAGAGGACCACATTACATGGATGGAAGAAAAAGACTATGCACCAGGATACATCGAAGATTTTGTAAAATCTGTAAAATCTTGGTTGCGTGAGTTTGACGTAGACATTAGAAGGAAACTGAAGATTCGAAATCAAGACTACACTCCAACACTGCAAAACGAGAGAGTTCCAAACGCAGAAGAAATGTCAGAAATTCTAAGCAGAGCAACACTGCGTGCATCTGTGATGATATCTCTCATGGCAAAGTCTGGCGTTCGTCCTGAAGTGATTGGAAATCACGACGGAACAGACGGACTGAGAATCAAAGACTTGCCAGACATTGTGATTCATCAAGGAGTTGCAAAGTGCATCAATGCTCCAAACAGAATCATCGTAAGACGAGAACTTTCAAAGGCAAGACACCAATACTTTACGTTCTCGACATCGTCAGGAACAAAGAAACTTCTTGCATACCTCAATGACAGGCTTGCATCCGGTGAACCACTGCACGGTGATTCTCCTGTTGTTGCGCCTGACTATGTCTACAAGACAAACAGAGGAAACAACAAGAACAAACCATTCTTGCCAACAAGACAGGTAAGCAGCGTAATACGAGAGACATTCCGTCCGAGATTCAAGTGGCGTCCATATGTTCTACGAGCATACTTTGACACAGAGTTACTCATTGCAGAATCCAAAGGAAAGATTGCACATGACTTTCGTGCATTTTTCATGGGACACAAAGGAACCATAGAAGCAAAGTACACGACAAACAAAGGAATTCTTCCAGAAATTCTCATCAAAGAAATGAGAGAGTCTTTCAAACGCTCTGAAGAATTTCTTGATCTTGAAATCACAAAAGAAGATCCAATTCTACAACAAAAAGAAGAAGCACAAGACGCAATACAAAACGCAACGCCGGAAGAACTTGGTAAGGTACTAGAGATGCTTCAGACTCTGAACATCGGTAAAACAAGCCAAGCCAAAGAGTAGTTGCAAGTGAGGAAGTAGAACAGTTCATTTTAGAGGGTTGGAAATTTGTTGGAACATTGCCTAACGGCAAAGTTGTTTTGGAGAATTGTCAGAAAGGGATTTGAAGCCACAGTGGTGGTGGACCGGATGGGATTTGAACCCACGACCCTTGCGGGGAATTATTCCCTTACGCAGTGTGAGTGCGTCATCCAAACCAAACTAGACGACCGGTCCAACGATTCTTCTAAAATAGGACTTTTTTGTCTTTAGGTCAACTGATTATACTGTTATTACCTTGACCTTTTCTACTAATTCTGGAAAATATTTTCATGTCTCTGCAAGAATTTGATGCACTAATTGATAGGATGAAATTAGCATACGAGTATGCTGAAAATTTGGGGCAATATGTGGAATCTGCCAAAGTTCTTTACCAGATGAATGAACAATTACCTGATGATCTTCAATTATTTTTAGAAGATTTAGAAAATCCTGAATCTGCAAAATCATTCATAATAAAATATCATAATGAATTAAAATCTGCAATTGTAAATTATAGACAAAGATTGATGAATTTTTAATTCTACTTTTTAACGCCCAAGTTTCTGTTCTTTAATCTCAAGTATGGGTTTCTACATTTTCTGCATCGTGATGCACCAATGTCATTTCTACATCCACATTTGAAGCAAATTCTCATTACAAGTCGTGCTTGTTGGGCAATTCGTTTCTTTTCTGGGTCAGTGATAGGCATTTAATTGACTCCTGAATCTCTCTCTTTTATTCTAATCGGATTTGTCCATTTTTCCAGCTAATAGCACTGGTACTTCTGCGGGTCTTTTTGCTACAGGGACATTTGCCTTGTTAAACATTGAAATTTTAGATTCTGCAGAGCCATAATTGCCCATTACAATTGCACCGGCATGCCCCATTCTCTTTTCTTTGGGTGCTGCTCTCCCTGCGATGTATGCTACGGTAGGCTTGTTAAATCCACTATCAATAATTCTTTGTGCCAACATTTCTTCAGAATCTCCGCCTATTTCTCCGACAACTACAATTCCTTCCAAATCTGGAATGTCCTTTACCATCTCAAATGCATCAATTAGTCTTGTTCCGTTAATTGGATCTCCTCCAATACCAATTGTAATTGATTGACCAAATCCTGCATTGGTTAGTGCATCTGAAATTTCATAGAGTAATGTTCCACTTTTTGACAAGACTGCAATTTTCCCTGCCTTGAAGGGCATTGGTGGCATAATTCCTATTTTGATCAATTCTGGAATCATTATTCCCGGAGTATTGGGTCCGATTACTATTGCTCCTTTTTTATTTGCAAGCTCTAATGTCTCCATAGTGTCTCTGATGGGGACATGCTCTGGAATTGCAACTAGCAGTTTAATTCCTGCCTCTAATGCTTCTTTTGCAGCTGATAGAAAGAATTTTGCTGGAACAAAAATGATTGAGATTTTTGCATTGGTAGCATCAACTGCCTCTTGCATGGTATTGTAAATTGGTACGCTCTCATTCCATGTTTGGTCTCCTTTTCCTGGAGTAACACCAGCTACTATGTTGGTTCCATACTCTAACATTTTTCCTGCATGCAATGATCCATATGATCCTGTAATTCCTTGAACTATCACTCCTTTATTTTCATAATCTGATTCTCCAGGTTTACCTTTTAATATTTCAAAAATATCTGTCATTTCTTTACTCCCATTACTGCAGCGTTGATGGCCTCTTCAACAGAATCGAAAATTTTGGTTCTAGAACCTTTCAACATTTCTTTTGCTTTATCTGACTCTGTTCCCTTTAATCTTGCAAATACTGGCAAGTCAATTAAATTATCTTCATATGCTTTTAGAAATGCTTCAGCTACTACAGTTGTTTTTACAATTCCTCCGTAGAGATTTACTAGAATTCCTTTTACTCTATCTAACTTGCTAATCAAAGTTAATGCTTCATACACTGATTCGGTCGTTGCACCGCCACCTACATCTAAGAAACATGCTGGCTTTCCACCATTATCTGATAACATATCTAGGGTTGACATTACCAATCCTGCCCCATTACCTACCACTGCGATATCTCCATCCAACTCCACTAATGAAAATCCACTTTTTTCTGCTTGCTCTTCAATCTCTGTTTTCTCTTGATATTTTTGTAGTTCTGGATGTCTAAAGTTACTGTTATCGTCTGTTACAAATTTGCCATCAAGTGCCATGATTGTATCGTCTTGCATGATTGCAAGTGGGTTGATTTCTACCAACTCGGCCTCTTTTTCAATAGTAAGTTTTGATAATTTTTTCAAAGTATCTACAAATTGTTCTGCAGTATTTCCTTCCAATCCCATCTCCTTTGCAACTTCTTTTGCAAGTTCATCTGAAACATATCCTAGTCCAACTTCTTTGATAATCTGATTTTTGACTGATTCAATCTCTACACCGCCTTCTGCAGAAGCAATGATTGTGTAGCATCTTTTTGAACGATTCAAAAACAGTGACAGATACAACTCTTTTTTAATATCCGCCATTTTTTCAAGCAGAATTGCTCTTGCTTTTTCTCCTTTGATTGTCAAGTCCATTACTTGTGGGTATTTTAATTCAAATTCATCGTCATTTTGACATTTTTGAATTCCGCCAGCTTTTCCTCTTCCTCCAACTGGCACCTGAATTTTAATAACAAATGGATAGCCTAATTCTTTTGCATGCTTTCTACCATCTTCGATATTTGTAGATGATATGCTCTTTAGTAGGTTAATCCCGTATTCACGAAATAATTCCTTTGCCTGAAATTCTAGTAATTGCATGCAAGCATTGTGAATTTTACGGTCTTTATTAACTATGATGCTATTTTAATTGCTCATCAAGAAAATCAATCATTTCCAAAAAGCGATCTTTGCTCTTTCGCAATAATTCCTCAGGATACTCTTGGATTGTAAATACAAACTGCTGATGAAAGCTTGGAACTAAAACGCCACCTGATGTCACCATCTGCTCGATAACATATCCTTTGGTAAGAGTACAGACAATTTCTTCATATGACTCATCCTCTTCTTCCAGAGTCTGCCTATACAGAACTATTGGTCTGTTTGTTTTTGCAACAATGTTTGAACCCTTTTCTAACAGATCTGATAGCTGCTGAATCTGCCATGCATCCAAGCTAATCTGCTTTACCATGTTCTCTGTAAGTGATTTTTCTATTTAACCCTGATAAAACAACGCATCTTCACAACATGTCGTCAATAAAATCACAAAATTTACAATTTAAAAGAAAGAAAGTGATTTGGCCTTAAGCCATATCGAGTGCTCTAGAGTGTTTTCCTGTATGTGGTCTTTCACCAGAAAACTTTCTTCTCATGTGTCCTGATGGTCTTCCGTAGATTAGTTCTAAGAACCAAGACTCGTGCTCAATCTCCTCTGCTAAGATATCTTTTGCAATATCATATGTTGCAGGATCTTTTCCTAATGTCATTTGACAAATTTTATTCCAATTGACAATTGCGCCCTGTTCTGCTTTGAGACATTTCTCTAGAATTGCCTTATGATCTGTTGGATTTGCTGGAAGCTGTAAGAACTCACATCCAGACATTTTGATAAATTCTGTTGCATCATTTGGGAGTGCTCCACCTAGTTGATAGATTCTCTCAAGGCATGATTCAAAGTGACTAAGATCTTCTAATCTTGCATCTTCGATTATTCCTTTTAATCCCTCACCTTCCATACCTGTACAATGTGCTCTTAGATTGGTAAAGTAATAGTATGCAGTAAATTCAACTGCTGCATTTTTTATCAACTCTTTAACCAATTCATCCACATCTAACCCGTTTTGTTTTAGAACATTAATTCCAACAACATTTGGTTCGTTTGATTCAGACATTTGATTTTACACTTTCTGGTTGTAATAAAAATATTACATTAAACTTTGATGTCTATTCTACAGATATTCTAATTTTTTGGCCGTCAATATCGTCATCTTTGTATTCTTTGCATGATTCTGAAAAATTAACCTGTTTTACTCTGACTAAAAACGCCAAGTCTTCTGCTTTGTCTTGTATCATTTCAAGTGATTCCTCATCCAAATCAAGAATTGATGCAGTATCTAAAATATCCGTAGGGTTGTAGCCTCTTTCTTTTCTGAGAGTTTGGAGCCTTCTTGCTATATCTTTTATCAATCCTTTAGCCATCATCTCCTTATTTCTGGATGTTGAAATGAATACAATGTAATTGTCTCTTTTAGATACTGCAAAATCTTCACTAGCATCAAAATCTATTACATAATCTTCATTGTCTAATGAAATCATTTCTCCATCAACATCAAAATCATATTTTGAATTTTTTTCTAATGATGAAATTATTTCTTCAGGATCTGTATCTGCAAATTTTGCAACCAGTTTTCCCATGTGTTGTTTTGCTTTAGGTCCAATTCTTTTTCTTTCTAGTTCAATTACTGGTTTTACTGGCAATCCTAACTGTCTTAATTCTAAAATTTGGCCCAATCCTGAATCTTTTTGGATTTCTACAATAGAAAATCTTTCTACATTTAATTGAGATTGTAACAAATCTGACAGTGATTCAAGCTTGGCCTTTTGATCTTTTTTGACACAAATTCGTGCTTCGTTTAATGGCCATCTTCTTTTTAATTTCCCTTTCATCCTTGCAGCAGATGATACCGAGACAACATCCTTCATAATATCAAATGATTCCTCTATCTCTTCGTTTACAAGTGATTTTTCGTACTTTGGCCAGTTGTCTAGCAGAATACTTTGTTTTCCATCAAATACTGTCTGGTAAAGATATTCACTTGTAAATGGACAAAATGGATGAATCAAAATATCTAGTGTTTTGAGTACTTCGCTTAGAACTGCATAAATTGATAACCTTCTATTTTTCTTTTCTTCATCTTCATCCCACAGTTCTCCTCTTGTAATTGGAATGTAAATTTGACTTAGATTGTTGATTATGTAGTCATCAATTGCTTTTGCACTTTCGTGAAATTTACATGTCTGGTTTTTTTCTGTAATTTTTTGTATTAGTTTTTGAAGTTTTGATAACAGCCAAATATCTGGAGATGTTAGTAGATCCTTTTTCTTTGCCCATTCAACTGTGTTTGATTGCTCAAAATTGTCGTATTGGCTATTTTGTTTAAAATACAAATGGAGATTAAATAATGTGTTAATTACCTGATACGGTCTTGACATTAATTCATCCGTACTGAAACTAAGTGGCTCAATTGGACTTGCTTTCCACATAAAATAGAATCTAATCAAATCAACAGGATATTTTTGCAATAACTCTGCACCTTCCAAAACATTTCCTTTACTTTTGCTCATTTTTCCACCATTCTCATCAAGCACATGTCCTTGAAACAAAAATGATTTGTAGGGCGGATTTGGTCCATTGTTTAAGATTACATTTTCAATTAGGAGTGTGTATGCCCACCCTCTAGTCTGATCAATACCTTCAGTGAAAAATGGAGCTGGAATTTCATTGGTATACTCTTCATCAGTCAATGATGAATATGGAGCAGATCCACTGTTGTGCCATGTATCTAAAACATATTCTTCTCTTTTTGTTTTTGAGCTTCCACATTTTTTACACTTTATTGTAATGTTGTCAATCCAAGGTCTATGTAATTCAAAGTCAGGACCATCCGGCAAGTTACTTGATGCATCTACAATTTCTTTTCTTGAAAAAAACCAGTTTTTCTCACCACAATCCTCACAACTCCAAACAGGTAACGGACATCCCCATATTCTTTCTCTTGATATGCACCATGGATGCCTCTCTTTGATGATTCCCAAGAATCTATTTTTTGGTTGCTCAAAAAAGTATTCTACACTTTCTGCAGCATCGATTGCTTTATTTTCTAACCTGTCTAATTTGTAAAACCATCCTCTTCTTGCAAGCCATACAATTGGATGGTGTGATCTCCAACAAAGAGGATACTTGTGTTTAATTTTTCCAATTTTTACTAGGGCATTACGCTCTTTTAGATCTTCTACAATTACTCTGTCTGCATCTCTTACAAACATTCCCTGGTATTTTCCCGCATCTTTGGTAAATTTTACCTCATCATCAATTGGACTGAAAATTTTTACTTTTCTTTTATTAGCTATTTTGATATCTTCTTCCCCATTTGCTGGGGATAGATGAACAAGACCACTTCCAGTGCTTGCATCAACAAATGTCTCTGAAACTGCAACATGAAAATTATTAATTTTTGAGCATTCCCTTAATTCTGGTATTTCATCAAGTAGTGGGTGAATGTATTTTTTCCCTTCAAATTCAGAGCCTTTTGCAGTTTTTTCAATTTTATATTTTTCAATTTTTACTTCTTTCATAAATTCTTCCAGTCTTGTTTTTCCAATAACCCATGTTTCGTTTTCAACCTTGACATACGCATAATCTTCTTCTGGTTGAAATCCCACCATTGCATCAGTAACTAGAGTAAATGGCATTGTAGTCCATACAATCAAAAATGCATCTTCGTCAACTAGTTTTACTTTATAATATAACGAAGGATCTTTTACTTCTTCATAACCCTGATTTACTTCTGCATGACTCAGTGATGTCTGGCAACTAGGACAATACGCAATTACTGTGAAATCTTCTTCTAAAATTCCATTCTCATGGGCTTTTTTTAGCACTTGCCATTCTCTTTCAATAAATTCATCTCTAAAAGTCCAATATGCTTTCTCATGATTAAATGACATTCCAAGCAGTTCATCAACTTCTACCCAAGACTTGTTGTATTTTTTTACAATTTTTTTGCATTCTGTAACGATTCTTTCAATCCCAAATTGTTTAACTGCTTCAGTTTTTCCACCAGAAACCCCTAATTCCTTTTCAACCTGTAATTCCACTGGAAGACCTTGTGTATCCCATCCTCCATTAAATTCAATTTTTTTTCCTTGTAATGTATTGAATCTGTACCACAAATCTTTGATTACTCTCCCTCTTAGATGTCCTGCATGAGGAATACCGTTCATAGTTGGTGGACCCTCAATGAATCTGATTTTTTCAGGTTTATCTGATGCAAAAATTTGTTTTTCTAAATCAATGGATTTAATGTGTTCTTTTACTTGGGTCTCAATTGATTTTGCATCAAACTTTGTAGAAAGTTCCATCTGGATTTTGATATGTATGTGGCATTATAAAGCTAAATTGATTTGATGAGACTTGGATTATATAATTGAGTAAAAGATGATTTTTGTTGGTAAATGTACTAGTAGTCGGCTCTGGAGGAAGAGAGCATGCATTATCATGGAAATTATCTCAAAGTGATAAAGTTGAGACCGTTTTTACAGCTCCTGGAAACGGTGGGACAAAAAACAATGTCCCTATTGATGTCAATAATTTAGATGAATTAGCTGATTTTGCACAAAAAAATAATTGTTTTACTGTAGTTGGTCCAGAGGATCCTCTGGCTGCCGGGATTGTTGATAAATTTAATCAACAAAATCTCAAAGTTTTTGGTCCTTCTAAAAAGGCAGCACAACTTGAATCAAGCAAGATATGGGCCAAAGATTTCATGAAGCGAAATAATATCCCAACAGCTAGATTTGAAATTTTTGATGATGCAATCAAAGCTCAAAATTATGTAAAATCACTTGATTACAATGTAGTTGTAAAAGCTGATGGACTTGCAGCAGGAAAGGGAGTGGTTGTTTGTAATAGTGCTGAGGAAGCAGTTTCAGCAATTCAAACAATTCTAGTCAAAAAATCATTTGGTGAGGCTGGAAATCGAATCATTATTGAGGAACGGATTGATGGAATTGAGGCATCATACATTGCACTATGTGATGGAAAAGTTGCTATACCAATGGCATCTAGTCAAGATCATAAGAGAATTTTTGATAATGATAAAGGTCCAAACACAGGTGGTATGGGCGCTTACTCTCCCACCCCAATTATCACAGATAAAATGGCTGAAAAAATACAGAAAAAAATTATTGATAAAACTATCCAATCAATGAAAAATGAATCTATTGAATTCAAGGGATTTCTGTATGCCGGAATTATGATAAAAGATGATGAACCCTATGTTTTAGAATACAATGTTAGGATGGGTGATCCCGAATGCCAACCAATTGTAATAAGGATGGATTTTGATTTGTATGATTATTTTGTTGCAAGTGTTGAAGGCAAATTATCTGATATGCCTTTGCCTGCATGGAAAAATCAATATGCAGTATGTGTTGTCTTAGCATCAAAAGGATATCCAGAATCATATCCAAAAGATGAAAACATTTCAGGTTTTAATTTAATTCCAAACGATTCATATGTTTTTCATGCTGGTACAAAAAAAGTAGATGGGAAAATTCTTTCAAATGGAGGACGTGTTTTGGGCGTTACTGCCTTAGGTGATAGTTTAGAGGAAGCAATAAAGAATGCATATTCTGCATCTGGTAAAATATTTTGGAATAATAAGTACTGCAGAACAGACATTGGTAAAAAGGGATTATCTTATTTCTGAGTTTGAAAAAATCTGTCTTCTGTAACAATCCAATCAATTGTTACATCATGATCTGATTTTGGAATATTTTTTACAATTTGTTTTTCTAAGGTTAGTGCAATTGTTGTTGCATTACTTCCTACTAGAAATCTATCGTAGAATCCATGGCCGTATCCTAATCTAACACCATCTGGGGAAATGCCTACTGTTGGAACTAAAATCACATCTAAATTATTGTCTGTTGGGCAGTCATCTTTTGGTTCCATGATGTCAAAACGTCCCTTTTCTAGGCTCGAAAAATCCCTTATTTTCCTAAATTCCATTTCTTCACCTGTTACCTTAGGTAGAAATACATCCTTTCCATCACTAATTAATTCTTGAATTATGTCTTGTGTGAAAATTTCACTTTGTATTGGATAATAAACTCCGATTTTTTTGGCATTTTTGAATGCATAGATCTTTTTTAATTTTTTTTGCATCTTTTGACTTGCTATTTTTAGAAGATCAAAAGATGTATTATCTCTTTTTTCTAATAGAAGATTTCTTAGTGAATCTTTTTTTGTATTATCTTCCAATTTGACTACTCAATGATGCTGCAGTAATTGTATTTTTTAATAGCATGGCAACTGTCATTGGACCAACCCCTCCTGGAACTGGTGTTGCAAAAGATGCTTTCTTAATAATTTGATCATAATCCGAATCCCCAACAAGTTTTTCTTCAAATCGAGATATTGCAACATCTATAACAACTGCACCTTCTTTAATCATCTCGGATGTAAGTGTGAATTTGGTTCTGTCACCAACTGCTGTAATGATAATGTCTGCAGATTTGCAAAACTCCGAAAGATTCTTTGTTTTAGAGTGACATGTAATTACCGTTGCATTCTTTTCTAATAGTAAATGATATAGCGGCTTTCCTACTAGATTGCTTCTATTAATTAGAACAATATTTTTTCCTTCTAAATCAATTTTATGATATTCAAACATCTCCATTACACCTGATGGTGTACATGCAACAAGAGCTGCCTTTTTCATAGATAACAATCCTGCATTGTGTGGGGTTAATCCATCTACATCTTTGATTGGTGATATTCTTGACGTAGTTGCAAATTCATCTAACTGTTGAGGTAAGGGTAGTTGAACTAATATCCCATGTACCGAACTGTCAGTGTTTAGATTATCGATAATTTCATTTAGTTCTGTTTGTGTTACACTGGAATCTAATTTATGATCTTTTGTTGCAATTCCAACTTCTTCACATGCAATGTGCTTATTTCTTACATATGTGGCAGATGCTGGATTGTCTCCTATCAAAATCGTGGCTAAACATGGGTTGATTCCTTGCGATTTGAGCTCTGCTGTTGCTTTTTTTACCCTGTCTTTAACTGATTGAGCAATTACCTTGCCGTCAATTTTACTGCCTGTCATACTTTGATTTTGAATTGTAGATATTTAATTCTTGGAATTCATTATTGTGAATCTCAGAAAAGAAATTTAATGGAGATGTTTCTAGTCATAACATGTTTGTGATGATGGCAGATGTTCAGCTAAAAGATGGTGCTGAAGAAGATTTTAAAAAATGGTTTTCAGAATCAAACAAAGTACTAGCAAACTTTCCTGGATTTATCTCAAGGCGTTTTCTAAAAGCCAACGATGGAGGGTATAGGATAATAGTTGAGCATGAAAGCAAAGAAACTTTCATCAAGATGCATAATAGCCCTGAACACGATAAACTTCATCCAGAAGGTCATTCCTACATGAGTGCACCACCTGCACGAAAAACATTTTCAATTGCTGCTGAATAAATTGAAACTAGATTACAACTTAGATTCATATCTTGATAAAATTAAAAAAAGTAATTCGTATTTTCACACTTTTATTAATCGAGATAGTCTTGCTGCTGGGGTTTTGGTTTTGCAACCAGGAGAGAAGGACACACAAGAACCGCATTGCAGTGATGAGGTGTATTATATAATATCTGGAAATGGATTCCTAAAAATTAAAGACAAAGATTATCCTGTTTCAAAAGACAAATTATTTTTTGTTGGAAAAGATGTGGAGCATTTTTTCCACGGTAATTCAAAAGAGCTTAAAGTTTTGTATTTTTTTGGCGGACCTGATTCTTAACTGATAATGGTTTTTCTTCCAAAAACTTTGACTTTGTTTCTTGCAATTAGACTTACTGCTTCTGGATATATTCTGTGCTCTTCTTTTAGAATTCTTTTTGATAGTGATTCTTCTGTATCGTTTTCCTTGATTTTTACTACTGCCTGAATAATCACTGGACCCGTATCCATTCCAGCATCTACAAAGTGTACTGTGCATCCAGAATATTTTACACCATAATCTAATGCCTGTTTTTGTGCATTCAATCCCGTAAAACTTGGAAGTAATGCTGGGTGAATGTTGATTATTCTATTTTTGAATTTTTTTACAAATTGAGGGCTAATTATTCTCATAAATCCCGCTAGACATACTAGACCGTTATCTGGGGTAACTCCATATTTTTTTAGCATTGAAATTATTTTTTTATCATAATCTTCTCTATTTCCTTCAAAACTTTTACTCTCAACTATCTCTGTATTGACTCCTAATTTTTCGGCAATTTTGAGACCTTTGGCATCGCTTCGATTTGAAATAACTACTGATGGGTTAATTGGAATTTTTTTACTTTTGATAGACTTTAGAATGCTCTCCATGTTGCTTCCACGACCTGAGATTAGAATTCCTAGATTTAGCAACTAGTCAATACTATATCAAACCTGCAATTTATATCAAATCCATCTGTCTTGATTTTCATTGCCTAGAAATGTCAGGATGACTAAAAATGGAATCCTGTGTGAGGTAAACAAAAATCGTGTTTACTTGGATCCCAAAAATAGCGATAAATCTGGAATTAATTTTGTCTCTCATGCCCATGCTGATCATCTTCCAACTAAAAACGGTGGTACAATATTAGCATCTATTGAGACAAATGAAATTGCTAATCTTCGTGGATTTAAGATGGAAAATCATGTTGAATCTCTTGAGAATTTTTCTCTAGTGGATAGCGGTCATATACTTGGTGCCAAAGGTTTACTCTTTGATGATATTTTCTACACTGGAGATATTTGCACACGAGATAGAGGTTTTCTGCAAGGGGCCAGAATCCCAAAATGCAAAACATTGATTACAGAATGTACGTTTGGATTGCCTGAATTTGTTTTTCCAAAAATGGAGGAAATTCAAAAACAAGTAAATGAATTGATTTCAGATCTTTACGGTAAAGGAATTCCAGTAATTTTAATGGGATATCAATTAGGAAAAGCTCAAACAATTACTCAACTATTTGGTCATTGGGGACCTCTTTACTTTCATGATTCTGTAAAAGAAATGAATTCACTTCATCAGAAATTTGGAGTATCACTAAATGATGGAATTGGACATTCAGAAGCAGAAAAAAATGGATTACTTGACAAAAAACCATGGGTAATGGTAGCGCCTCTAATGTCAAGTAAAAATAAATTCATTCAAGATATGAAATCAAAATACGGTGCAGTGACAATTGGGTTTAGTGGATGGGCTCAATCCTCTAGATTCTCTTTTGGACGAAGAACCGATTATTCGATTCCAATGAGTGATCACTGTGATTATAATGAACTAGTAGAGATGGTGGTGCAATCAGGAGCAGAACAAGTTTACACAATTCATGGTTTCGTAGATGAATTTGCTCAAGAATTACGTAAAATTGGAATTCCTGCTCAACCCCTTATTGAAAATTCATTAGATGACTTTAGCTAAAAATTTGTTGCACTCACAATTCTCAACTAGACATGTTTCAGTATTTCTAATGTGGTCATGTGAAAAATGTTTACATTTTGGATTTTTGCATATTCTTCTTTGAGCTTCTTTTTGTACTACTGACTGTGCAATTGCATTTGCCTTGTCTTTTGAATACCCCTTTTTATCAATGTAAAAATGAACAATACTGTTGTATAGGAGTTCTGGTTTGAATTGTTTTTCAAGCATATCTTTTCTTGGTCATATTACCACTTTATTCTATTAAAACATCTTGAAGTACATCATTATTGAAAAACATCAGTGTTTGGATATTTTGAACACATTAGATGTGATATTTGAAAAATCTGGCTAATATTTATGAGAAAATTCATGCATAGAGAAAATCAAGAAGACTCTGATTTTGATCCTATGAATGCACCTCAAAGAACAGTTTTCTTTAAAAAATCAAAACCTACAGAATCAGAAAAAATTGATGATTTCTCTAATGAGGATAAACCCAAAGAAAAAGAAGAAATTGAAAAAATCTCTGAAAACACACAGGCTAGTCAGAATTTAAAAGAAGATGATGAAAATTTAGATGAAACTGATAAAAAGTTAATTTCTCTAAAAAATGAAATTGAGAATGCAAAAAAATCTCATGAAATTACTAAGCAAAGATTATCCACTAAATCAAAGTCTCTTAAAAAAGCAAAATCCACACTTACTCAAACCCAAAAAAAACTTGATGAAGTTCTATCTGCCGAATTAAATAAATTTGAAAGTAGTAAACTTGAGATGATTGGTAAACTTTCTTCAAAAATGGCACATGATATTAGAAATCCTTTGACAACATTACAATCCCAAATTGAATTGATGAAAGTAAAACAAAAAAATCATGAGGATCAAGTATTAACAAATTCTATATTGAATATGGAGGAAGCAATATCCCACATTACAAACCAAATTAATGATGTGTTGGGTTTTATTCGAACTCCGGAACTTAGAATGATCACTTGTGATTTAAAAGAAATTGTGAAAAATTCTATTTCGGAGGTAAAACTTCCCAACAACATTGAATTGTTTTCTTCTTTAGAATCCTGTCTGTTGCAATGTGATGTTATAAAAATTCGTGGAATTATCACAAATATAATACAAAATGCTGTTCAGGCAATTAGAGTAAAGGGGGAAGTAAATGTTACTCTTGAAACTGAAGGGGATTATGCAGTAGTCAAAGTGTCTGATACAGGACCGGGAATACCTGATGAACATCTTGAACAAATTTTTGAGCCCATGTATACCACAAAAGATGAAGGAACTGGTTTAGGATTGGCATCTTGTAAACAATTTTTGGATATGCACAATGGTTCAATTTCCGTGAGCAACAATCCTACCACATTCACAATAAAATTGCCAAAAACTAAAAGTTCTTGATCTGATAAAAAATATTTTATTTCTATTTTCATTAAATTAAATATTATCAAACTTGAAAATTATCCCTCAGCTAATATGTCATGATTTGTGAATTATTTTGTGAACGATGATGATGACAAAACCACCAAAGAATGGAAGAAACTAGAGCAGGATGATGTGAAAGAAGACCATCAACTGGAACTACAGGATAATTATATTCAGGATGAAAAATATGATGATTCTGAGGATTGAATTCTAAACTCTTTTTTAAAACAAAAGAATAATTCTAGTATGGGTTTTTTATCAAATTTCAAAAAGGATTTACAGTCTCAAAAAAGAAAAAAAACTGCCCAAATAAATGGCAAAAATCTCAAAGGCTTACTAAAAAAATTCAAAGAAGAACGAGATAGAATAGAAAAAGAGACAGGTGTAAGGCCTCAAATTGATGATACGACGCAAATGTTTATGCAAAAAATCCTCAATGTCTGGATTCAGGAAGGAAAAGATATTGATGAAGAAAAATTCTGGCAAGAAGTTGACTATAACAGACAATTCACACATCCTGTTGATTATTATGAGAAGTCAGGATAGGATTGAACCTTAGTTTACAATAGTTTATCTTGAATCAAAAATACAAATCATCAGTGCAATAATTGGATAAAGAATGGCTACGAGTAAAAAGTGGAAGAAGCAAAGGATGTAAAGATTGTATCGCTCATCGATGTGTTCCAAACAACTGCAATTGTGATTGTCATAAATGAATTCAAAAATCCACAAATTTATCTTAAAATCACGCCTATGTCCATTAAATTAGTGTGAGTAAAATCAGTGAGAATATTTGCTTTTTGCTTTTCAAAGAATCTACCTGAATCACTATTTCTGAGAAATTCTTTCATCACACTCAAATCTATTTTGACATTTTCGGTTATTGCACCTGCAAATCTGGAATTCCCATCTATTCCATCTGTTCCCATAGATGAAATAATCATTTTTTTTGATTTCTGAGAATTCTTTAAAATTCTTAAAACTAATTCTTGATTTCTGCCTCCCATACCTTTTCCCAAAACTTTCACCGTTGGCTCCCCTCCAAAAATCAAACATGTATTTTGCTTTTCTGAAATATTTCCAAGTATTTTTGGTACTACCTCTTTAATGTCGCCAAAAACCTGCATGGTATCTACTTTGTATCCTATATCTTCAGCTTTTTTCTTCATTGCATCTAAGCAACCTTTGTTGTTTGCAATAACAAAATTATCAATTTTAGATTTTTTTGGCTTTTCGTTTGTTTTTTTATTTAAGCCGTTCTCTAAAATCTGTAAAACTTCAGTTGGTATCTTCCATCGTATTTTGTATTTGTCGATGATTTCTAATGCATCTGCATATGTAGTATCATCCATGTATGTTGTACCTGAAGCAATGGATGAAAGATCATCTCCTTCAACATCTGACATTACCAAACTGACTCCTTGGCATTTCATCTTTTCAATCAATTTGCCCCCTTTGATTTTTGATAGGTGTTTCCTAATACAATTGAACTCTTGTATACTCACACCAGTTTTTAAAAGTAATTTTGTAACGTGGACTTTGTCATCAAGAGTAATTTCATCAGGCATGGCCAAAAGTGAGGATCCTCCTCCTGATACAAGAAAAATGATAAAATCATCACTTCTCTTATTTTGGACAAATTTCATAACTTCTTTGGCAGCTTTTACGCTTGTTTTATCAGGTTCAGGATGCCTGGAATTGAAAATTTGGAATTTTTTTCCTTTGATTTTTGATTTTGAACCCTTGGGGATTACCACAATTCCATTTTTTATTGGTACAATTGCATTTAATGCTCTTGTCATAGAGTCGCCAGCTTTACCAAAAGCCACAGAATAGATGTTTGAGTATTTTCCAAGATTGATATTTTTATTATTTATCTTAATTTCGTTAGGGGATACATACTTTGGAATGATATTTTGAGGATCTGCTGCTTGAAGACCTGCCTCTAAAATTTCAAGACAATCTTTTTTCTTATCTGTAGTTGCCAAATCTTTGAAATTTTGTATAATCATACTCAAATTCAATAATGCAAGATATAATAATAATCAATGATGCCTTTGATTTATGCACACAGTACGTATCCCAAAAGTTATCAACTTTGGAGAAGACGCACTTGGTCAAACAGAGTATCCAAAAAATGCCCTTGTTGTAACAACCGTTCCACCAGAACTTTCTGATAAATGGTTGGCAAAAATGGGAATTCAGGATTATTTGTTATATGATCAAGTGAAACCTGAACCATCAATTGACGACGTCAATACATTGATTTCACAATTCAAAGACAAAAAACCATCTGTTCTAATTGGATTGGGTGGCGGAAGTTCAATGGATGTTGTAAAATATGCTGCCCAAGATTTTGGTGTAGAAAAGATTTTGATCCCTACTACATTTGGAACTGGAGCTGAAATGACAACTTATTGTGTTCTAAAATTTGATGGAAAAAAGAAATTGTTACACGAAGATAGATTTTTGGCCGACATGGCTGTAGTTGATTCATATTTTATGAATGGTACTCCAGAACAAGTCATCAAAAATTCTGTCTGTGATGCATGTGCTCAAGCTACTGAGGGCTATGACAGTAAACTCGGTAATGACTTGACTAGAACTCTATGTAAACAAGCATTTGAGATTCTCTATGATGCAATTATGAATGACAAACCAGAAAACTACCCATACGGTTCAATGTTATCTGGAATGGGATTTGGAAATTGCTCAACGACTCTAGGACATGCTTTGTCCTATGTATTCTCAAATGAAGGTGTACCACATGGCTATTCCTTGTCATCTTGTACTACAGTTGCACACAAGCATAACAAGTCAATCTTCTATGATAGATTCAAAGAAGCTATGGAAAAACTCGGATTTGACAAATTAGAACTCAAAGCCGATGTTTCTGAAGCTGCAGATGTTGTAATGACTGACAAAGGACATTTGGATCCAAACCCAATTCCAATATCCAAAGACGACGTTGTTAAATGTCTTGAAGACATCAAATCAGGTAATTTGTAAAAAATCTACAAATTTTTTACCTTTTTTCTATTTTCTTCATAAACTGCGAAATTGGCAGCTTAGATGAAACTTTTTATGCTAATACTCTAAGGTAATTGTACTTGGCTTCAAAGACACTCAAATTTGGCATTCAAAATGGATTAAATGTCGCAAGAGCTGGCTATACTGAAGATCAAATTTTAACAGCTTGTATGCTTGCTGATAAAACTGGATATGATTCAATCTTCTATATGGATCACACCAATGTCCCACAATGGAAAAATGCGACTGTGTTAGATCCATGGGTTATGTTATCTGCAATAGCGGCTGTTACAAATAATGTTGAATTAGGAACCTGTGTTACTGACGCAATTAGAAGACACCCATCAAATATTGCACTAGCTGCCATCACACTTGATAGGGTTTCAAAAGGAAGGGCAATTCTCGGAATAGGCGCAGGTGAGGCTCAAAATCTAAAAGAATTTTGTATTCCATTTGAAAAACCAGTTTCAAAATGGGCTGAACAAATTGAAGTTATTCATACGTTGTATGATTCGACTCCAGATAATACAGTTGATTATGCAGGAAAATATTATCAATTAGAAGGTGCATGTTTGCAAGCACCACCAATTAGAAAACCACGTCCTCCAACTTACATGGCTTCAGGTGGTAAACGAACATTAGAATTAACGGGAAAACTCGGTGATGGTTGGTTGCCAATTGGATACACTCCTGAATTATTTGAGGATCATAGAAAACAAATCGAAGTTTCAATGGATAAGCATAACAGAACTCAGGAAGAAAAAGACAACTTCCAAATGGCTTTAGATATTGACGTTTACTTTTCTGAAGATGCAGAAGAGTCTTGGGCAAAAATGAAAGAAGCTGTAAAAGTTAGTTTGTTCAAACCTGAAGTTTTGAGAGTTCATGGATTAAAAGAAATTGAAGGATTTGATTTCGTAAAATACTTTACAGAATATTCAATGTCTGATCAAAGTTGGATTGTTAAAATGAGAGAAGCAGCAACTAAAATTCCAGACAAAATAGCACGTTCATCTACTGCTGTTGGAACTCCAGAAGATATCATCCCAACATTTGAGCGATTTATGGATGCCGGTGTAAATCACTTTGTAATTAGATTCTGGGGAAAGAATTACTTTGGCTCTATTGATAAATTTGCAAGTCATGTTATGCCTGCACTTAGAGCAAAAGCCAAGCAATAACACGTTCTATTTTATTGCATAGAGAAAATCATTTACTTAGCTTGTTTTAATGAATTGTATAATGAATGATGATCTTTCTGAATCAGTGAGAAAATGTCTTGATATTTTAGATGAAAATGTAGAGATTTTGGCAAATCTAGAATTTGATTTGGATGATGAACAAGAAGATGAATTGACTCCAAATATGGAACTTCATAATTTGTATGATATGACTGAAGATGTTGCTGAATCTTCAAAACTCAAACGTGCTGAATTTAATTTTTCCCGAAGGCAATCTGAAGATTCCTTATGATTTGTGGGGTCTTTTGTTTTTAGCTTTTGTAAATGCCTTTGCTCTGCGTTTGTTTTTCTGTTTTTCTAATCTTTTTCGTGTCCGCTCTGTTGCGTTTGTTGAGCCCTGAATAATCTTTGTTTTGCTTCCATCTCTTAACATTATCTCTTTTCCTTTGAATCTAAATTCAACATCTCTGCATTTGATATAGTATTTTTTGAGACAAAAAAATATTCTATTATTTGTTCCATGCATGTCTTTTACCTCTTTTGATTTTTTTAACTCATTTAGAATATTCCGCAGAAGTCCTTTGTCAATGTCTGTGATTCTGTGTATCTCTCTAAACCAGATAAATTTTGACTCTGAACCCCACTCTTCTAAAAGATCTAATACTTTTTTGGTTGCATCTTCGTATCCCTCATCAATTTCCCTCATCTATAATGGAATCTCAAACCTAAATTTAGCAATTTACATTCATAAAAAATATGAAAGATAAAGTCACTTTTTTGATCTTTTCTTTATTTCTTTTAATCTAGATTTTGTTACTTTGACTGATTGTTTTTGATTGTTCTCCATTTTGTTTGCAATAGAATCAATCTGTTTAATTATTTTAGTTTGTAATTCTGTTGAATTTGTCTTTAGCAATTTCTTTTTTAATTTTTTTAATTGATCAGAATAATTTCTAAAGTCATTTTTTAATTCATCAAGGTATGGATCATCCATACTTGTTTTTTACCTATCTTGTATTTTAGCTATTTTTTATGATCTGGATTTATAATATTATTTATTTTATTTAATTTATGCAACTAGTAGGAATTCTTCAGATTAAATCATATGAAAAAATTAAAGAATTTCTACATGATGAACACGTAGGTCGACTATCAAGTATTGATGCTAACGGATTCCCTCAAATAATTCCAATGAATTTTGTATTTCTTAATGATGCTATTTACATGCATTCTCATGTAAAGGGTGAAAAATTAGATAATATTTCTAGAAATAATAAAGTTGGATTTGAGGCTGACAGAGAACTAGAATTTTTGCCATCCTATTTTGAAGATCCTCACAACGCCTCACTTGCAGATACACTATACATCAGTGTTGTAATAAAAGGAACTGGAATATTTGTAATTGATAGAGATGAAAAAACACTTGCACTTAATGGTCTAATGGAAAAATATCAGCCTGAAGGAAAGTATGATCCTATTGAATCTCAAATGCGAGTTTTGGATGCTGTTAGCATTATCAAAGTTGTTCCACATACAATTCATGGCAAGTACAAAATAGGGCAACACTTGAAGCCCGAAGATAGGATGGAACTTGCAAAAAATATTTTGAAAAAAAATTCCCCTTCATCTAAACAAACTCTAAAAATAATGGGTTTTGAAGAAACAACGGATGGTTTAAGAATGATTGATGAACCCATTTGGTAGACAGATCTTTTTCTATGTTTACCTCAAGTTTATTCAAATCGAACACACACATGTACTATATTGTTTAAAACTACTTTGAGTTATGGCAAAAAGTTACACATGCTCTAGCTTGGTAAAAGACTGTACTTGGTCAACAACTGCAAATGATACGGCAACTTTGATGAAGAAAATAGTCGCTCATGCAGAATTCAAGCACGATCTTCAATTATCAACAGGCGATAAAATCAAAATTCAATCCACAATTAAAGATAGATGAAACATTTTTTATAAAAATCGATTTTTTTAATCTAAGTTAATTATGAAATTATTTTTTTGTTTACCTCTAGGTTTCAATTAAGAAACGTTAGCTATAAGTTCAGTTTCTAGGGATTGTATATGTTGGAGCAAACATCTAGATTTGAATTGGTATCTGAGTATTTGCCTACGGGGGATCAGCCACAAGCAATTGATGCTCTAGTTGAGGGTGTAAAGAAAAAATCAATTCAAACTTTACTTGGGGTTACTGGAAGTGGCAAAACATTCTCAATTGCAAATGTAATTGCTAGAACAGGAAAAAACACACTTGTAATATCTCATAACAAAACTTTGGCAGCTCAGCTCTATTCGGAACTAAAGCAATTTTTCCCTAAAAATAACGTTGGTTATTTTGTTTCATATTATGACTACTACCAGCCAGAAAGCTACCTTCCTCAAACTGATACGTATATTGAAAAAGATACTCAAATTAATGAAAAAATTGAAAAATTAAGGCTAGAGGCAACTGCGATGCTTTTATCTGGAGAGCCTACAATAATTGTCTCTACAGTTTCATGTATTTACTCTCTAGGAAATCCAAAGGATTGGGAAGATTTAGCAATTACAATAAAAACTGGAGAAGAAATTAAACGAACAGAGATTATTCGAAAATTCATCGATGCAAGATATGAGAGAAATGATACAGATGTAGCACCAGGAAACTTTAGGGTAAAAGGTGATACCATTGATGTAACTCCTGCATATTCTGAAGATCTAGTGAGAATTTCCATGTTTGGAGATGAAATAGAAAAAATTACATTGCTTGATCATGTTTCTTTAAAAGAAAAAAAGAAAGTATTGCAAATGAAGATTTTTCCTGCAAAACATTATCTAATTGCAAAAGATGTTCGTCAAAAGGCTGTTAACTCAATCAAAAAGGAATTACAAAAACGATTACCTGAATTAAATGAATTAGAAAAACAAAGACTTGAAATGAGAACAAAATATGATTTAGAGATGATTGAGGAATTAGGATATTGTTCTGGTATTGAAAATTATTCTAGACATTTTGATGGACGTTCCCCTGGAGAAAAGGCATTCTGTTTGATGGATTTTTTTGGAGATGATTACATTCTTGTAATTGATGAATCACATGTGACCATACCTCAACTACATGGCATGTACAAAGGTGATCATTCAAGAAAAAATGAACTTGTCACATATGGATTTAGATTACCAAGTGCATTTGACAATAGACCCCTAAAATTTGAGGAGTTCGAAGGGTATATCAAAAACACGATATTTGTCTCTGCAACTCCTTCAGAATATGAGAAAAAAATCTCATCTAAAATTGCCGAGCAACTTGTAAGGCCAACTGGACTGCTAGATCCTGTAGTTGAAATTAGGCCCACACAAGGTCAAATGGATGATTTAATTAATGAAATTAACAAAAGATCTGCCAAATCTGAGCGTGTTTTAGTTACAACACTTACAAAAAGAATGGCAGAAGATTTGGCAGAATACCTATCCAAAAAACAAGTTAGGGTCAGATACATGCATTCAGAAATTGATGGGTTGCAAAGAACTGAATTAATCAGGCAATTACGCCTTGGAGAATTTGATGTCCTTGTTGGAATCAACTTGCTCAGAGAAGGATTAGATATTCCCGAAGTATCACTTGTAGCAATTTTAGATGCAGACAAAGAGGGCTTCTTACGAAATTTTACTAGTTTAATTCAAACATGTGGCAGAGCAGCAAGAAATGAACATGGCACTGTGATAATGTATGCCGATAACAATACCCAATCTATGAAAAATGCAATGAATGAAACTACACGCAGAAGAGAAAAACAAATTCAATATAATCTAGAACATAATATAACACCAAAGACTATCATAAAATCTGTACCAGAACAAGAAACGGCATTAGATGAATCTAAACTAAAATCAACTCATGATTTACACAATGACATTGTTGATTTGGAAGCTCAAATGAAAAAATATTCTGAAGATTTAGACTTTGAGCGGGCAATTGAATGCAGGGATAGAATAAAAAGACTAGAAAAGGAGATTCAATTAAAAGATGACAGAAAATAAATTAAAAATTCGTGGAGCACGACACCATAATCTAAAAAATTTGGATATTGATATTCCGAAAAATAAACTTGTAGTAATTAGTGGTTTGTCTGGTTCTGGTAAATCTACATTAGCTTTTGACACAATTTATGCAGAAGGACAACGACGATATGTTGAATCGCTTTCTGCATATGCACGACAATTCTTAGAGATGATGGATAAACCTGATGTTGATTCTATTGAAGGACTATCCCCTGCTATTTCTATTCAACAAAAAACTACAAGTAAAAATCCTCGTTCAACTGTGGGTACTACGACTGAAATTTATGATTACATGAGATTGCTTTATGCTAGAATTGGTATTCCATATTGTACTAATTGTGGTAGAAAAGTATCTACACAATCAATTGAGAGAATATGTGATTCAGTCCTGAAAGATTTTTCAGGGAAAAAAATTCTGATTCTGGCTCCAATCATTCAAAGAAAAAAAGGAACATATGAGAAATTATTTGAGCAAATCAAGAAGGATGGCTATTCTAGAATTCGTGTTAATGGCGAAATTTTGAGCCTAGATGATGATATTCCTCCACTTGATAGGCAAAAATGGCACAATATTGAGATAATCGTTGATAGAATAACTACAGAAAAATCAGAAAGATCACGATTATTTGAGGCAATTCAAACTGCAATAAAATCATCCAAAGGTGATGTTATGATTGCAACTGACAAGGCAGAAAAAATCTTCTCACAAAACAATGCCTGTCCTTATTGTGGATTGACAGTTGGTGAATTAGAGCCTCGTTCTTTTTCATTTAATTCCCCATTTGGAATGTGCAAAACCTGCAATGGATTGGGAGTAAAGATGGAATTTGATGCTGATTTGGTAATTCCTGATAAATCAAAATCTATTTTGGATGGTGCAATTGTTCCCTGGAGTGGTAGGTTCTCATCATTTAGAAGACAAGCATTAAGGGCAGTTGGAATGAAATTTGGTTTTGACTTGATGACTCCTTTGGAAAAAATTAAGCCAAAACATTTTGATATTATTTTACATGGGACATCTGATTTAATTGATTTTAAATATCGCTCAAAATCTGGTGACTCTTCTTGGCAATATACTGATGCATTTGAGGGAGTACTCGTAAATCTTCAACGGGTATTCATGGAAACTGATTCTGAATCCAAACGTGAATGGCTAAAACAATTCATGCGTGATACCCCTTGTACTGCATGTAATGGTAAAAAACTAAAACCTGAATCACTTGCAGTAAAAATCAATGAGCAAGGAATAATGGATGTTTGTAACATGTCAATTGATCATTGCTATGATTTTTTTTCCACTCTAAAATTAACTAAAAATGAACAATACATTGCAAAAGATGTTCTAAAAGAGATCAAAGAACGCTTAGAATTTCTAATGAATGTGGGTTTGAATTATTTATCGTTAAACAGATTAAGCTCCACATTATCTGGAGGTGAATCTCAAAGAATTCGATTAGCTACTCAGATTGGCTCAAACCTTACAGGGGTATTGTATGTTCTTGATGAGCCTACAATTGGATTGCATCAGCGTGATAATGCAAGACTAATAAAAACGCTAAACAAGCTACGAAATCTTGGAAATTCTGTTATTGTAGTAGAGCATGACGAAGAAGTTATACGAAATTCAGACTGGATAGTCGATTTGGGTCCGGGTGCAGGTATTCATGGAGGTAATGTAGTTTTTGAAGGAACTGTGAAAAAAATTCTCAATGGGAGTGATTCTGTTACAGGTGCATATCTTAAGGATAGTTCTTTGATATCATTAGAAAATAAAATTCGAAACAAGTCTGGTTTACTAACCATAAAAAAAGCATCAGAAAATAATCTCAAAGAAATTGATGTTGAAATCCCCCTGGGGCTTTTTGTATCTGTCACTGGGGTTTCAGGTTCTGGAAAATCCACTTTGATCAATGATGTATTGCTTAAAACCTTGGAAAGTCATTTTTATAAAACAAATGTCAGGCCAGGAAACCACAAAGAAATTACTGGTTTAGAAAATATCGATAAAGTCATTGCAATTGATCAATCTCCAATTGGGCGAACCCCTAGATCAAATCCTGCAACATACATCGGAGCATTTACTCCAATTAGAGAATTATATGCAAATACAGCACTATCAAAAGAACGCGGTTATGCCCCTGGGCAATTCTCATTTAATGTAGCTGATGGTAGATGTTTTGCATGTGATGGAGATGGCGTAAAACAAATTGAGATGCAGTTTTTGTCTGACGTTTATGTAAAATGTGATGAATGCAAAGGAAAAAGATACAACACTGAAACATTATCTGTATTGTACAAGGGTAAAAATATTTCAGATATTTTAGACATGACAGTTTATGAGGCATTGAATTTCTTTGAAAATGTTCCATCAATTAAACGAAAATTACAAACCGTATATGATGTTGGATTGGGATATATCAAACTTGGACAATCATCGACCACTTTGTCTGGGGGGGAAGCTCAAAGAGTAAAACTTGCATCTGAGCTCTCAAAACGTGGTACTGGAAAAACACTCTATATTTTAGATGAGCCTACTACTGGATTGCATTTTGCAGATGTTCAAAAATTACTTGATGTCCTTAATCGATTAGTAAACTTGGGAAATACTGTTGTTGTAATAGAGCACAATATGGATATTATCAAAAATTCTGACTGGCTAATTGATCTTGGTCCTGAAGGGGGAGATGAAGGTGGTAAAATTGTGGCTACTGGAACACCTATTACAGTATCAAAGGCACCGGGAAGTTATACTGGAAAGTTTTTGAGAAAATTATTGAAAAAATGACTTTTGATATTTCCACAATAAACGTCCCTACAAATCCTGGAATCTATTTGATGAAAGATTCTGAGAAAAAAATCATCTATATTGGCAAAGCAAAAAATTTACGAAACAGAGTAAAGTCATATTTTACAAAAAACCAAAACTACAAGACACAAAAACTGGTGGAAAAAATTTCAGACATTGAATTTGTTTTAACTGATAATGAAAGCGAGGCTTTTCTGTTAGAATCAAACATGATAAAGAAATATCGCCCTAGATTCAATATTGAGTTAAAAGATCAACAAAGATACACGTATCTTAGAATTTCAGATGAAAAATACCCTCGTCTGCTTGTTGCAAGAAGAACTAGGGATGGCAAATTTTTAGGTAAAGGAAAAACTTTTGGTCCATTTACTCAGGGTAGCTCAAAACTACTCACTATTGGAACATTACGAAAAGCCTTCCAGATTAGAATTTGTAAAACTTTGCCAAAAAAAGTATGCCTTGAATACCATTTGGGTAATTGTGAGGGACCTTGTGAATTCAAAGATGCTCAGAAAAGATATTCAAAACATGTTTCTGCATTGGAAGATGTTCTAAAGGGTAAAAATCAAACAAAAATCTTTACAAAAAAACTTGAAGAAGAGATGCATCAAGCAGCAAAACTCCAGCAATTTGAGCGAGCAAAAGACATTCGTGACACTCTAGTAAGACTGGGAAGTCTTCAGACTAAACAAAAAATGGAATATGTTGATAAATCTGATGAGGAATATTTTGGAATTGGCATTTTAGAACAATCTGCAACTGTAATGAATTTTAGAATGATTAATGGCGTAATTCGCGATAGTGATAAATTCTTTTTTGATCTGGTGGGTGATAATTCTTTTTCAAATTTTCTTTTTCAGTATTATTCTACTCACAAAATTCCAAAATTCATTCTAGTTAGTGAGAATCCTGAAAAAAAAGAGTTGCTGGAATCTTTACTATCTGAGCAAGCAGGATTTAGTGTGAAAATATCTTCTCCTGCAAAAGGAAAGCGAAAAGAAATCATTAATTTAATTTTAAAAAATATTCGATTAATTCACTCAAAAGGTTCTGAGCCTGGGTTAGTTGAACTAAAAGAAATTCTAAATTTGCCTGAAATCCCTAAAATTATTGAATGCTTTGATATTTCAAATCATGGTGCTGACTTTGCTGTGGGCTCAATGGCTAGATTTGTTGATGGACAACCCAACAAATCAGGATATAGAAAGTTTAAAATTAAAACTGTGTCTGGTAGAGATGATTTTGCAATGATTGGTGAAATAATTAAAAGACGATATTTTAGATTACTAGAAGAAAAATCTCAATTACCTGACTTGATAGTTATTGATGGTGGGAAAGGTCAGCTTAATGCTGCAATAAATTCTCTGGAATCCTTAGGATTAAAACTTCCGTGCATTTCTTTGGCAAAAGAAAATGAAGAAGTTTACGTTCCAAAAAATAAAAACCCACTAACAATTTCAAGGGATAAACCGTCCTTGAAAATTTTACAGCATGCTAGAGATGAGACACATCGATTTGGAGTAGCATATAATAGAACAATTAGGAAAAATAAAATAAAATAATAAAAAAGGATTTTTTGGTTAGTTCACTGTAACACTGCCAACCATCCAAGGATGAACCATGCAAAAGTAATCATAACTGCCTGAATCATTAAAAGTAAATGCATATTCTGCACCTGCCATGACTAGACTGCTATCAAATACACCAGATGGACCATCTGCTGGACTGCCACCAGTAACTGTATGTGCTGCTGAATCTATGTTAACCCAATTGACTGTATCCCCAGCATTTATTGTAATGTCTGCTGGTAAGTAACATGCGTTAGATTCTTCACATCCTGGAACTGAAGTGCCTACCGGAATATCAACTGTATGTGTTGTTGGTCCTGCTGGTTTTTCCATAGCTTTTTCTTTTGGAGTTTCTTCAACTACTTCCATTTTTTCTTCAATTTCTACAGATTTTTCCTGAGTCTTCTCCATCATCTTCTCCTCAACTTTTGGAGTTTCTTGTTTGACCTTTTCTGCTATATCTGCAAATGGATCTACCTTGGGACTTGCTTCTTCATAACTTGGTTCCATTGCTCTTGGAGCTGGAATTGAAACAACAGTGCCGGCATTTTGTAGTGAATCCCCTGAGAATGCGATTCCTACACCGATAGCTGTAATTGCAATAGAAAATGCAATTGCAGCCTTGTCTATACTTGCCATAATTGATTCAAAGCCATGCCAATAATAAATAAATCTAATCACTATTCTGATTTTTGATAATTCTGTTCTTAGTTGGTTCTGTTTTTCTATGAATTGTGATAAAGTCAAATATTGACATAATAATTTTTCAAATAATCCCAAAAATTATAACTAATTTCTGTAAATCTCATATGATCGCTCTAATTGTTCGTCGATTCTAGTCAATGATGTTGAACAATTCCTTCTTTTATGAATATGGGCTCTTATGATATGCATACACGGCAACTGAGCTGTCACCAAGTAACATTGCGTTTTTGGTCTTAAGCTCTTTTGCCTTGCTTTTTCAAAATTTACTTTATAAGCACCTGTTTTTTGTTTTATCTGACCTTGTTTTTATTATCCAAATTTTGGTAATTGATTTGAAGAGAGAATGAACAAATTATTATTTTTACTACCATTAATTGCAATCCCAATTTTACTTGTAATGACTAACCAAGAGGGGGAAAAATACTCTGAACTTGAACTAACTGGACAATCAGCAATTTTAAAAGTTGGCGAGGATTTTATTGAACAAGCATCTAAAGAGAAACCCCAAGAAGTTCATACTTTGAATGAACTGCGAGAAATCACAGAAGAAGAAATTCGTAAAGAAACACAAATACCAGATCTTAAAGAGAGTGAAAAGATATTTGCTAATGGAATGAAATTAAGTGATAATTATAATCAAGTAAGCTTTGACTACTCTACAGAAAAAATTGGTGATGATGAATATTTTTCTGAATTATTGAATTTTCAAATAAAATATCAGAAATACATGACTGCAATTGATTCATACATTGGTGATGATGATATATTGTCTCTTAAACATTCACTGATGCTGGAATATGAAAAAATCAATCAAGATATAATTTTATTAAAAAATTCTGGAACCTTAGATGAGAAATGGCAATCACAATCCAAATATGATAAATACAAAGAGTTTCTACCTTCTATGTTTGAACCATAAATCTAATTTTCAAAAATAAAAATGATAAAAATAATAATCCATCAAAGACCAGACTAGTGTCCAACAAAAAGTAGTTTTTTGCTGTTTTTTTAGCTTTGACTCGTTATTATTTTTTATCTATTCTTAGAAAAATAAAATTTGATAAATGATGTTGCGTGTTTTTTTTGAACTAGCTGATTTCTAGATGGTCCAATAGCTTTTCATAATTATGGCATTATTCAATAAAAATAATCCTGATTACTTATTTCATCCCTTTTTTGAATTTTTAATCATAGCATTTTCTTTAATTGCAATTTTGGTTCCACTACGAATTTTTGCCAAAATTATTTTTGTTGATGAATGGATTGGCTCTATTGGAATAATTACTGTGATTTTTGGGTTGATATTATATCTATCAAAAAAAGAAAAATTGGGAATTTTTGGAAAAATGTTTATCCGTCAAATTACTAAAAATCACAAAGGAAAACGAAAATGGATAATTTACTCTCAAACAGGCTTGTTTTTATCAATGGGGGCGTTGACAATTTTTTGCATTCATTCAGGAAATACTGAATACTATCCATTAAAAGAACAAGTAATTGCTGAATTTGGAAACCAAGGAATACTAATTGACTCTGAGTTGAACTTTGATGCTATCAATCAAATATCTTCCCAAGTTTCTCCAGAAGAACAAGTTGGAGCAATTGCTGCATTACCTATGTTGACAATCCAAAATTTTGAAATTTTCTCTGTAGTACTGTCAGTAACCGATCAAATGATGGGGGGATGGGTCATGTATTTTTGGCAAATAATGGTTATTGAAACTATGGAGGTTTCAATATTTTTAGGCATTTCAAGAAAATTTATTTTTAAAAATATTCCTTAACATTAATTCTTTAAACTTTAATTTTTTTGCAATTGCTATCTTGCTTTCTTTTTTAATGCTTCTTTATAATCGTCATATGCATTATCTTTGGTAATTTTTGCAGCATCCAAAATTACTTTGGTCGCATCAATGTCATCTTGTACTTGTGAACTTTTAGCGGATTTATAATTCTCCTTGGCAGTTTTCCATGCTGCAAATGCTTCTTTGTAAGCTTCAAATGCTTCTCTTTTTTCTTCAATTACTTCTTTTTTGTTACCTTGATTATCATAAGGTTCACTGTTTGTTTCTGCTGTGTCCCTTGCTGCTTTATTTCTCGGATCTGTATCATGGTGTGCATCTACTACTGAAACTGTTTGCGCTAATAGTAAAATTGTTACCAACATTATTGTTGAAGAAATTATTTTAGAATTCATAATATCTATTATTTATTTGAAAATATTATCTAGTGTTTGTTTGATTCAATCACTCAATTTTTGTTTCAAATTACTTCTCAAAATATATTTTTTGTAGAAATCAAACAGACAGGTTGTTTTTAGATTGTTACAATTTAATCATTTATGTCTGTGATTAATTGTAATTGCTGTGATCTTGTATTTGATTCCGAATCAAAATATTATGCACATTACGTAGCTACTCATAAGAGTACTTCGCCATCTATAAAGAAAATTTTGATTTTAGGAGGAGGTTTTGGTGGAATAAATGTGTTAAATAAAATTGAAAAAAAGTTTCAAAATGAATCTATTGAAATCACTATTGTGTCTGATGAAAATTTCTTTCTTTTTACTCCCATGCTGCCTCAAGTCGCCTCAGGATTGTTGCATCCAAGCAACATTACAATACCAGTAAGATATTTTTGTAAAAAGGCAAAATTTCTACATGCCTCAATTGATTCAATTGATTTGGAACAGCAATTAGTGACAATTCAAAGATCATTTGATAATAAAGTCAGAACTTTGGAATATGATTATCTAGTATTGGCATTAGGTGGTCAAACAAATTTTTTCAATAATGAAAATCTTGAAAAACATTCATTCACAATGAAAACTATCGCAGATGCAATCGCAATTAAAAATCATCTGATTGTCATGTTGGAGCATGCTGCGCAAACAGGAAATTATGAATTACAAAGAACCTTGTTAACATTTGTAGTTGTAGGTGCCGGATTTGCAGGAGTTGAAACAGTTAGTGAAATTAACCAGTTTATTAAAAATTCAATATCAAAATCATACCCTACAATAAATCCAAAAAATGTTAATGTAATTTTAGTTTCTGCAAAAGATCGTATCTTGCCTGAAGTTGATGAAAAATTATCTGAAAAGGCTACAGAATTTATTGAAAAAGATGGGGTAATGATTTTAAAAAATACAAAAGCTATTGATGCTGATGAAGAGAATGTTCACTTAAGTAATGGCGGGAAATTATCTTGCGCTACTTTGATTTGGACTGGTGGCACAAAAATGGATAGAGTGATTTCTGAATTAAAATGTGAACATGGTCTTGGCGGGAGAGTTATAGTAGATGGATCATTGAGAATGAAGAATAAAGAAAATGTCTTTGTTTTGGGCGACTGTGCTCTGATAAAGGATGATTCTTTGAATTCGTATTATCCGTCAACTGCACAGCATGCAATTAGAGAAGGAAAAACTGTCGCAGAGAATTTACTGCTTTCATTTAAGAAACAAAATAAATTAAAAAAATTCACTTTTCATAGTTTAGGTATAATGGCAATTATTGGTGAAAGAGTTGGAATAGCAACAATTGCCGGAAAAAACATTTCAGGTCTTTCTGCATGGTTGATTTGGCGAACATACTATCTATCAAAAATACCCACATTTGGTAAAAAATTAAAAATTTGTGTAGATTGGTTTACAGACAGTATTCTGGCACGAGATGTAACCCTTGTTGGTTCTATCAAAAAGAAAGAAATTCATTCAATTCATGTAAATGAAAATATGCCATCAATAAAGGAACAATTAATATCCGATATCTAATATTATCTAAAAATCACACATAAAGAATTTTGATTAGAAATCATGTGATAAGAATAATTTTTCAAACATGTTTTAAATATTTTTTCAAAAAACTTTCTCAAAAACTTGTTCCCGTTATCCCCTAATTCATGAATGACTTTGAAATTACTCCTTCCTGATTTTTGCATGTATTCAAATTTACCAAAATTTGAATCTTGGAAGAACTTTTCACAATTTTTAGCAACTTCCCCTACATTTCTTGAACTTGTCAATATTGCTTTTGTGTTAATTGTTTTTATTACAATATCGTTGATTGCTTTTTCCACTGCCTCATTAATGATGTTATTTATTGAATGTATATCAAAATTCATTTCATTATTACACTCTACAGATTTGTAAAATTTATCAAAAAGTTCTTGCTTATTTTTATAGTCGTCTAAATTTTTATTTAATTTTATATTCAAATTCTTTTGCAAACAAATATTTCTAAATTAAATCTAGTATTATCATATGTGTGTCGTTTTTATACAAACGTTGGCTCTTATTTTACTAGTAATACTGGAACTGGGGAGTTTTGTGATACTTCAAGAGAAACGCTTCCTAGCATTAATTTTCTATCCGAACCATTCCCTCTTGTGCCCATAATGACTAGATCTGCTTTTGTAGAATAAATGTAAGACATTACCGTCTGAGTAATTGATGATGAAGCTGCAACAAAAGTCCTGCATTCAATACCATACTCTTTAGCAATTTCTTTTAATTTTTTATGTTTTAATTTAATTTCATTTAATTTGCCTTTCTCTATGATTGTTTGATGTGCATTATAATCTAAAAATGAAATTGATCCATGATCACTATGGTAAACTGAAAGAATAATGATTTCTATTTTATGGCTAAAATTTAGATTTATTGCATGCAAAAATGCTCTATCTGACATTTTTGAATTGTCAAATGGGACAAGAATTTTTTTAAAAAGAGCCTTTGAAAATTTTTCTTGTTGTGGTGCATTTATTTGCATACTCATACTAGATTGTAAATTTTAAAGCAAGTTGTATGATTAAATTAAACAGAATATGGTCTCAATCTATTCTAATTTATCATGAATCTTTTTCATGATCTCTAAATATGTGCTAATTTGTGCGTGAGTAGGCTCAAGTTCTTTTAGATTTTTTATATCTACATTAAGCTTGGCTAATTCTTCATATGTTGTGGTATCTTCAATTACATTCAAAAGCTTTTGTAGTCCAAATGGTTTTTGAAGCAGCTCTACAATTTGTTTCAGAGTCTTAATTGATTCTTTTAATGTATCCTCAACATATGCTGATGCAAACAAAATTCTCTGATTTGGACATTTGGCCAATATCTCTGATGCTACCTGCATTCCATTTTTGCCTGATAACTGATAATCTAAAATTACTATATCATAAGGAGTGGATTCAGCATTGGGAACAAAATTATTAAAATATGTTTTTAGTCCGTTTTCTCCATTCATTTCTAATGTGACATTATGATTATTTGATTCAAGGAAAATTTTGTATTCTTCTAATAAATCAATTTCATCTTCTATAATTAGAATTTTCATATTTTGAATACTCTCTCTAATATTTATAATCTATGTTGGAACTATTTGTTTTTCATTATTTGAGACATTCTCAACTGCATTCATAATTTGGTTTATTTTAAAAGGTTTGAAAATCACTGCATTTACATCACACTCCTTTAATTTTTTATCCGTCTCTTGAGTTAAATCTGCAGTAACCATGATTATTTTTGCATCTTTGAATTTTTTCCTTAATTCTGCTATAAGATAAAACCCATCATATTCTGGCATCCAAAGATCTGAAAAAATAATATCTGGTTGCTTTTCTTCAAATAGTTTTATTCCGTCTAGACCGTTGTAAGCTTTACCTAGAACATCTATATTTTGTAATGAGAGAAATTCTGAAAATACTTCTACTGTATCAAAATCATCATCAACAATTACTGCACTAGTCATATTTATTCACAATTTTTCTATATCAAAAGGAATCGTTCTGATTTTTTGAACAAACAAATACGTCTGTTTAAACTAAACAAGCAGTAATTCAAGTTAGTTTTAATTAAAACAAAATGTTGTTAGAGATTTCTAGTCATTCTCAATTTAGAATTGGAATATGTATATCAATGATAATTTTGCTGTTGGGAGTTGTCTCAATTTATACTATAAAAACAATGGATGACATAAATCAGAATTATAACTTTATTTTAGATTATAATGAAAAAATTTCTAATTTTGATGATATTAAAGTAAAGTATGAAAGACAGATGACAATATTTGAAAGTTTAAAATCTGAAGAAAACTTGGTAGGTGTTGGAACATTTTGGATATATAATACTGAAATTAAAAATAAAATTTATGATTTTAATAGATTAATCTTGGATAATCATCAAATTGATGAAATCTTAGCTAATGAACAATTCTTCGAACTTGAAAATACTGTTAATTTGTATTATAATTTGCACTTGGAGTATGAAAATAGTGCATCAAATGCATTATCATATTTTTATGATGGAAATTTTGGTGGATTTTTACTAGAATATGAGAATTTGAAATATTTACAATTTGAATTACTTGAAAAACTCCAAGATATTGAACAAATGCTTGAGATAATCCCAGTACATTCAAAATTATCTGTAGATGAGATAATTGTTGATTTCCAGATTTTACAATGGACTATGATTATTTTAGTGGGGGTTGTAACCTCTATGTTGGTCTTCTTTCTCAATCAAACAAATAAAAATCTCAAAAATGAAATTAAAACACAAACAAAAGATCTTCAAAAACTAAATGAAAAATTAAAAAAAGTAGATAAAAAACGGGAGGAGTTTATATCAATTGCATCCCATGAGCTAAAGGGTCCGATTCAACCCATTTTTGGCTTTGTTGAACTTGCAAAAACAGGCATAATTTCAAAACAAGAAGCTCTCGAAGGAATATCTAACATTGCCCTTAATTTAGAAAATATTGCAAATAATGTACTTGATCTCACGAAAATTGAAAATGATGAGTTGGAATTACATCTGGAGAAAAACAACATAAATGATATCATTTCTGAAGTTCTAGATTCTGAGCATTTTAATCCTGATAGAAAAGTGCCAATAAAGACTAGGCTTGATCTTGATGTTATGATTAACCTTGACAAAACTAGAATTAAACAGGTTCTTAGAAATATTATAGATAACTGTATTAAATTCACAGAAACTGGGGATATTACAATTCAAACAAATCTACTAAAAGATAAAAAAACATTGAAACTTTTCATAAGTGACTCCGGTCCTGAGATTCCAAATGATGTCCTTCCAAAAATTTTCAAAAAATTTGTAACTAAAGGAAATTACAAAATTTCAGGCTTTGGACTTGGATTGTATATATCTAAAAAAATTATTGATGCTCATAATGGAAAAATTTCTGCATATAATAAAAACGGACACCCTGTCTTTGAAATTGCATTGCCTATAGTTGACTTTGATCTTACTTGGAAAGATTCAGTTGTAGATGACATAGAAAACAGCATAAAAAATAATTAGATATAAAAAATTCTATTTTAAATCTAAACTAATTCTAGAATTTTTGAAAGTTGGAATGGTTTTTGAAGAAATAATATTCTATCTTTTAATTTTGAAAAATTTCTTTCAGTTGATAGTGCATATGCTGATGCAAGAATAATTTTTTGCTTTGGATTCAAAGATAAAATATCTGATGCTACTTCTGCCCCATTTTTTTGTGGCATGGAATGATCTAAAATCAACACATCAAACTTACTTTCTTTTGAAACATCATCCATACTACTGATATATTTCTGAATGCAATCATCCCCATCTTTTGCAATTTCAACCTCATGATTTCCACTTTGGAGTATTTTTTCATATTGCATGGCAGTAAATCTATTATCTTCTGCTACTAGAATTCGTTTTGACATATTTTTTTGATAATTTCGCTGTTAATCATATATTGTCTGTTCACAACAAACAAGAAAACATGATTTTTACTCTGATACAGTTCGTTCAATTGTCACACATTATATGATATTATACAAATACTTGTGATTATTTCTATGAGATTTGAAAATTCTGATAATTTTGATGAATTTGAATATGATTCTAAAAAAGAAGCACAATTATTAGAAAAATTTAACGATTACGCAAATCTGGAAAAAAAGATTTCAAAACGGGCATTTCTTGAAGTTTCTGATGAATCAAAACCTGGGAAATTTGGTAAAAAATTCATAATCTCTGCAATGATACAGGGTGCAATAGTTACTGGATTGACAATAGCACTTTTCCTAAACCAACTTCTGGTATTCAATGGCAATACTCAAAATATGTTTGAATTTGCGTTTACTGATAATTTGGGAATTTTCTTTTTTGGATTTGTTCTTCAAATTGGATTGACTGCTGGATTGGCAACTATTGGAATATTTTATAATCATATTGAAACAAATCTTCAAAACGGATTTTCAAAATTTAATACTCTTTTATCGTGGATTCATCTGTTTGGAACAAATGTGTTTGGAAGCATGATTACAATATCATTGATTTTTGCAGGAATTGCTACTAGCCCGTTATATCAAACTGAATTAAGCTATCTATTATCCTCGATTCCATCATTAGTTTACATTTCTGCCATTAGTCTTGCAATAGTTTTAGGGATTGGAATTCTTGGAACATCATTTTTGTTTATCAAAAAAAATTCTGATGATTAAGATAATGCACAAATAGGTAGAATACTTACCCAAACATCAAATGGGTTTATGTTGTCAATATCATTAATAGGGAAAAATGCATCATCATCACAATTAATTTCTCTTGTTGGCTGACTGCCTAGATCATCACTGAACATCATGGCTAGATCAGTTGTCCAAGAAGGGACTATGGCTGTTTTTGGCTGTAGTTCCTTCTTTTCATTATAATCGTCAAGCAGAATACGTGCTATTCCATTACCGTCAAATTCTCCTGTGATTCCCAAATTCTTCAAAAGTCCTGAAATCATATCCGTGTCAAAATCTTCACGTTGAGGAACATTGGATATACCTTGAATTACTTCTAAAATCAATTCGTCATTTATAGAGTCATTGTCAGTGATTATTTCCTCAATAATTGGTGAAAGTCCATGGTATTCGTAATCATACACTACTGAAGATACTGAGTTTGATAAAGGATTGGTAACATAAATGATATTTGAAGTTGGCGAAGCAATCATGGACTGTGGAGAGTCTAAAACAGAAATTGTTTGAATCTTTCTAGAGTTTTCATCTAATAGATATAGTTCATTTGAATGCTCATTTGAAATAATGGTTATTCCATTGTTTTGATTGGTAGTCATTTGCCATGCTCCAGATATGATGGGGATTTCATAAATTATTTGATCAGTTTGAATATCAATTACTATTATTTGATTAGAATCCCAACTTGACACGTATAGCACTTTACTCTTTTCATTTATTGAAAGACCCCAAGGTTTTACACCTGGATTTATTTCATAAATTAAACTGTCTGTTTCCCCATCAATTACGTTAATTGCTTCTGAAGTGCCACTTGCAACATACACTTTGTTAGTATTTTGATTTATGGCAATTGACCAAGGACTTGAATTTACAAATATGGATTTAATTATTTTAAAATTATTTTTATCAATCACAATTATTTTGTTTTCAACTAAGTCTGAAATGTATAACTTGTTGCTTTTCTCATTTATTACTATATCCCATAATGATTCTCCAATTTTGATTGTATTGATCACTTTTCCGTCAATTCCATCAATTATTGAAAGTGTACCAGATATTTTGTCTGTAACATATACCAAATGTTGATTTTTATCTACAGCTAATCTGGTAGGATTTGAATTATTTTCATTTATGCTAATAGTATTCTTTATTATCATATTTGTTGCATCTATCACAGAAATTGTCCCTGATTCATAATTTGGGACATACAAATTATTCAAAAATGGATCAAAATCAATATCTCGTGGAAAACTTCCAACTGAAACTGAATCTTGAATGGCGTAAGCATTTCCTACAAATATGAGACATCCAAAGATCAATACTATAATTGTAATATGTCCAGTATGCTTGAAATTCATGCATAAATTACTGCAAATTAGACTATAGGGAATCCGGAAATATTCTTAAAAATATACTTCCATTTTGGTAGAATGTGCTATTGACCTATGTGAGACTATATTCGACATCTATTTCTAGATTTTAAAGTATTCAAAAACCCCCTAAATTTTTTATTTTGTTCTCAGTACTTTATTTAGCACTAATCCAACATTTCCCCTATCAAATGGTTTCATTATGTAATCTCTTGCACCTGATTTCATTGCATCTTGAACAATATGTTTTTGTTCAACTGATGTAACCATTATCACTCTTGCATTTGGATTTACTTTCATTATTCCTTTTAATGCTTGAATTCCATCAGCTTTTGGCATGTTTACATCCATTGTAACTAAGTCTGGTTTGTGATTGATGTATTGTCGAACAGCTTCTACTCCATCTGGAGCCTCTACAATATCTGTTGCAAGTCCGTTTGATTTCAAAATATCTTTTAAAACTGTTCTCATGAATGATGCATCATCTGCAATTAACACTTTGACTCCGCTACTCAATTTAAAAATACTCCACAAATTTTAGATGATTATTTTTTGTTCTAGATTTCAATGTTATCATATATTATCTTCATACTTGTATTAATATCTCAGAGTTTGTTTAGTACATACAAACATTAAACAATATTATTGACAATAATCAATCTAATTAAATCAAAGATTATCTATATTTTTTGATAAATTCTTTCTTTTGGGTGTAACAATTCAAAAAAATCCTTTCCCTTAGTTCCAATCATAGATTCATCTTGTCCTAAAATCAAAATGCCCCCATCTTTTAATGATTCTGAAAACTTTTTGTAAATGCCCTCATGTGATTTTTTATCATAATATATCAAAACATTTCTGCAGAAAATAATGTCAAATAATTTTTCAGAGATTTTTATCAAATCAATATTTTCATAATCAATCTTAGTAGTTACTTTTTGTTTAACTTGATAACTATCATCCGAAATTTTTTCAAAATATTTATGCATGATTTGGTTTTTGACATTTACCAAATTTGCATTTCGATATACAGCTTTTTGTGCTCGAGTTATTGCATCTTGATTTATATCGTTTGCATACACTCGATAGTTACAGTTTTGAACTTTACATAATTCTTGAAGTAGAATGGAAATTGTATTAGGTTCTTCTCCAGACGCACAACCACAACTCCAAACTTTCATTGAATGAGGCTTTGATTTTTTAATGAAATTAGGTATGATTTCTAATTCTAATTTTTCCCATACATGGGGATCTCTGAAAAATTTTGTTACATTTATTGAAAAAGATGAATATAGTAACTCAGCCTCGTTTGAACTGGAAATTAATTTAACATATTCATCCCAATCTGAAATGTTTAGGTTTCTCATTCTATATTGGACTCGCCTATCGATAAACACAGGTTTAAAATTTTGTATATTTTTACCTGTTTTTTTCTTAATCTGTTCTATGATCTCCTCTATTTGAGAAATTCTTTTAGATTCGAGCATTATGGTTCTCCCGAAATTTTTTCTATTGAAACATAATCTCCAATTAATTCGTCAATGGAATCATTTTTACCTCCTAGCAAATTTGTATTTGACTTGCTCTCATAGTCTTCTACATTTAATATTTCATTTTTAGATGAAATTAGTTTTTTTGCATGATCTGGATGTTGAATTATAATCATATGGATTTCTGTTTTTGTATTTTCTCCACTCAAACTAATGTCTGTGATAATTACATCGTTTGGGCAACTGTCTACATCTTTTGTAGGTTCTTTTATCAAGTCCTTTAATTTACCTTCTTTGAATGATGGTGTTGATAGATCAATACGATACCCTGTGTTTTCAGACAATGCGTTGAAAAATGAGCCCGTTAAAATATTTGCAACTTCTTGTAAAGCAGACATTCCCATCTCATCTAATTCCTGAATTTTTGTTCCTAGTAGTTTTGATGCAATGTTTAATGCATGTTCTAATTTTATAGTATAGAGTAATTCGATATGTAGATCTCCCTTACCATTTAATCTTACAGAGCATAGCTTAATTTCATTGGATGGAAAAGAAACTTCTGCTTTATCTGATTTTCTATTTTCTGGAATTGAAATTTGATGAGAAATTGGTTCATTCAATAATGTAGATAATGCTGAACATGTTTTTTCTGTAATGAATTCTTCAATTGTCCCCGCTAATTCCTGAATTTCGTAGTTTTTCAAGTACATCTATTATCCCCTAATTAATTATTGCAGATGGATCAATAACTAAAGCTATTTTCCCGTCTGGAAGAACGGTTGCATTTGAAAATAACTCTGATGACTCATTTTCATTTAATTTTTTTATAACAATCTCTTGATTCCTTTCAAATTCATCAACTAAAAATCCGTACCTCTTTCCATTGTTTTCAATTATAATTACAGTCAAGTCTTCATTTGGTTTTTCTTTATCTTTTTTTATTTCCAAAAAATTGTCTAAGCGTATCAAAGGAATAATGCCCTCTTGATATTTTATAAATTCTGTATCGTGTAATGTTGATATTTCATCATCCTTGATTTTTATCGTCGTAATTATGTTTGAAAGTGGTATGGCAAATCTTTCTCCAGATATATTGACAAGGAGTCCTCTAATTATTGAGAGACTTAGTGGTAATGATAATACTATTTGTGTACCTTTATTTTTTTGGCTTGTGATTTTTACAGTTCCGTTTACTGCTTCAATCTGAGAAATTACAACATCCATCCCAACCCCTCGTCCTGATATGTCCGTAACTTTTTTCGCAGTGGATAATCCAGGTGCACCAATTAATTGTACTGCATCTTCATCTGAAATTGTGTTTGATTCCTCTAAAGTAATTATTCTTGATTCAACAGCTTTTTCTTTTACTTTGTCTACATCTATGCCTTTCCCATCATCGTCTATAGTGATAAAAACATTTTCTCCTTTTCTTTCAACGATTACGTTGATGTTCCCTACCTCTGATTTTCCGCACTCTATTCTATCTTTAGAGGATTCTAAGCCATGATCTACACAATTTCTTAAAATATGTAATAATGGATCTGTTATCGAGTCTAAAATACTTCTATCTAATTCTATTCCTGAACCATCCATGTTCAGATTGACTTTCTTTCCAAGTTTTTGTGATGTATCACGTACCGTTCTATTACATCTATCAAAAATTTGATTTATTGGAACAAGTCTGATCTTCATTGCGTTGTATTGTAAATCTGTAATTAAACGGTCTATCTGTGATGATACTTGTTTTAATTCATTATGTTTTTTATCTTTGATTGTTTGCTGTAACTGCATTTTCGATGTTAGTAATTCTCCCACCAAATCAACAATGGAGTCCATGTCTGACATTTTAACTCTGATTGTTGATGGTGTATTTTTTTTACTTCCTTCTTGAAATGTAATGTTTTTCATTTCTTCTTCAGGTGATTCTAATTTATTCAAATACGGTTTCAAATCTACTTTTAATTTTTCATCTGATATCATTTGTTGTAATAGATCAATACATACAAAAAGCGCACTTGTAAGATTGTGTGTTAGTTGTTTCTTACCATTTCTAATTCCATCAAAAATATTCTCAATGTTTTTACACAATTCGCTTGTTTCACCATAATCCATAGTTGATGCCATTCCTTTTATGGTATGGGCTGAACGAAATATCTGATCTAAAAATGATCTGTTTGTAGGATTGTCTTCTAATTTTAATAGTGTCTGATTTATCAACTCTACATGTTCTGTTGCTTCTGAGACATACATCTCTCGATAATTATTATCTGGTAAGATTCTGCACCTCTTCGTAAATTTTTGTAGGGATCTCATCTATTCCCAATACGTGATCAGCTGCATTAAGATCGATTACTGCTTTTGGCATTCCGAAAATAACACTGGTTTCTTTATTTTGGATAATTGTGTGCCCTCCTCTTTTTTTAATGGATTTCATTCCGAATCCTCCGTCATGTCCCATTCCAGTAAGAATTACTCCTATCAGATTTGCTCCAAAAACCTCAGATGCTGAAACCATTGTCATATTTACAGATGGTCTTACTCCAAATCTTTTTTCACTTGAATCTAGGTGGATTTTCTTATTTGGCTGTACTACCATATGATAGTCTCCTGGTGCTAGTAGGATTTCATGATCTCTGATGACGTCCCCTTCTTTTGCTTCTTTCACTACAAATCCCGTATTTTGAGATAATCTGTAGGCAAAATGATTGGTGAATTCTTTGGGCATGTGTTGGACAACTAAAATTCCTGCTGGAATATCCTGTGGTACTTTTGCCAATATTCTTTGAATTGTTCCTGGGCCTCCAGTTGATGCACCAATAACAATTAATCTCTCAGATGAACCTATTTTTTGAATTCTTTTCTTACTTGGTTTTAATGAATTGATCTTCTTTGTAATTAATTTAGTTGGATCTGAATTTGAAGCAATTTTTATTTTTGTAATTAATTCATTTTGAAGATTTTCTCTATTTTCATTTGTTTGATTAATCCTTACACAATCTACTGCTCCATTTTCCAATGCATCTAAAACTATTTTTGATCCTTCTTCTGAAAAATTACTTACAACAATTATTGGAATTAAAATTCCTCGCTTGGTGATTTCTTCAATAAAAGTTAATCCATCCATTCTTGGCATTTCTAAATCTAGTAACAAAACATCTGGCTTTTTTTGAGTGATTTTTCTTAAGGCATTTTCTCCATCAGTTGCAATTAGACTTGTTTGAATCCCGTCAACTGAAATTAAATCTGATATGTATGTTCTCATAAGATTTGAATCATTAACAATTCCTACATTGATTGATTTTAACTGCTGATTTAACAATGTGACTTACACCCCCCTGTAAAAAATTAAATAATTACTATATTGGTCAATCATTGTTTTTAAATCTTAAAAAGTTATAATAATATGATGTATGTTTGAGCCGAACAGACTCTGCATTCATTAATTTGATTTTTTATAAAAATCTCCATATTTTTGATTTTATTTTGATGTGATTTGCAGCATCTGATTCAATCATGGGATATATTTGAAAATATGGCATTACTCGTTTTCCTAATTATGAATTTCTTGTTTAATCATTTCTTCAATTTCTGGAATGCTGTCTTCTTTTTCATTTTCTATACTTAGTTCTTGTGAAGTATCTTTTGGTAGTACATCATTCGCATTTTCTTCCAGAAATTTGGGTGTATCTAAAATAACATATAATTTTTCATTAACTTTTGCTATTCCACTGATGTATCTGCTATCTTCAAAAGCTTCAAGAGGTGCGATTTCAATATCTTTTCTATCTAATCTTAGAACTTCGTTTACTTCATCCACTAGCAATCCTGTTAAAACATTGTCAATGTCGGTAACTAGGATTCTTTGTTTAATGTGCTCTTTACTGCCAGAAATTCCAAGTTTTCCATTTACATCAATTACTGGAATGATTTTGCCTCTTAGATTCATAACTCCTTTTACATATGATTTTGATTTTGGTATGTTTGTTATTGGTCCTAATGTTTTGATTTCTTTTACATGCTCAATTGGTATTGCATAATTCCCTTTTTTTGTGGATTCTTCAGTAATTGCAAATGTTACTACTTGTACCATTTCATTAGATGTTTTATCTTCAGGCATCAAAAAATCCCTTCTTTTAATTTTTTAATAATTCCTTTAAATGCTGGATTTGTGTTTTTGCCATTTTCAATATCTTTACAAACTCCCTCCAAACCTATCATCTCCATCAATTCAGTAATTGGTGTCCCGATACAGACATAACCTTTGATTTTATTATTTTTATCGTATGTTGGACTAATTGTTGTTTTAAGCCAGTATGCACTTTTATCTGATGCAATATTTCTTACATATCCCTGAAATACCTCTCCACTAGAAATTTTTTTCCATAATTTGTCTAAAAATGATTTAGCATGCCAATCTAATTTGAATATTTTATACATTTCTTCTTTTTGTTTTTCTTTTGGAATTTTTGTAATGTCTAAAAAGACTTTATTTGTATACTCACTTAGTCCATCTGTGTCTGTTGTAGTTATGACAGTTGTTGCATCTATGACATCTACAATTTCCTCCAGTGTTTTAGCTGAATTATTTGCATCTTTTAGAATTCTTGTTTCTTTTTCTTGTGCTTGTGCAATATCTGAAAAACTGGTCAGATTTGTTTGTGCAACTGAAAGAACTTCTTCACTTGCCGCAGTAGCTTCCTCTGTCCCACTTGATACTTGTTCTGTGGCTGCTGAAATTTCTTGCATTTGATCAACAACTTGTGTCATTGATGTTGAAATATTTTTTATTGCTATTAGGATATTTGTAATCACTTCATGTGCATCCTGAACTATACTGTTTCCTTTTTGAATACTGTCTGTAGTTTTATCTGATGAGTCTTTTAATGATGATATTAATTCTGATATGTCTTCTGCACCCTTTTTAGAATTTTCTGCTAGCCTTCTTACTTCGTCTGCAACTACTGCAAACCCTCTTCCAACATCCCCTGCTCTTGCTGCCTCTATTGCGGCATTTAGTGCCAATAAATTTGTCTGTTCTGCAATTTGAGTGATAAATCCAGTCATATTATCAACTTTAGCAAGCTCCAAAGTTAATTTCTGAACATCCTTTGATGACTCTGAAACAATTGATTTCATACTATCCATCTTATTCATTCCTTTTTCTGCATCTGAACTGATTACTTGTGAAATTTTTTCTGATTCCTTCATCATATTCATTGCTTTATTTGCATTTAATGCAACTCCTTGAATAGCGGATGCAATTGATTGCAATGATTGAGACACTTCTTCAATTCCACTGGTTTGACTTTTTGTGGCAGACTCTAATTCTAATACTGTATCGCTTAACTGCTGGGAAGCAATTACTGCTTCATCGAATGTTCGTAAAACTTTTGATGTAATTTTTTCATCATTTGAGGACTTTGTCTCATTTGATTTAATTTCTGATTGTTTATCATCGATAATTTCAATTGATTGTGATGTCATACCTTCATATCTAGAATTTTCTAGATAATGATTTGTTTGATCATTGCATACAAATGATATGGGTTTAGTTTATGTCGAAAAACTCTATACACCTGGTAATGGCGCTGTGAATATTATGCTGTCCAAAAAGTCTGCCATAAATTCATTTATTGCAAACATTGAGATTCCTCCAACTACAAGTAATATGCCAATATGGAAGAAGACTGTCTTGTATAATCCTCCCTGAATAATCTTGATTGCAAATCCACTAATTATTGATGTCATTATAAGCAGAACAGGCATGAGCATACTCATAAGAACTGGATCAATTGGGCTTAATTCAAATGCTGCATTTGAAAGGTCCCCTTCTGATAAATCATTGAATAATTCGGTTAACTTGTTCATCAAGCCAAATATTGATAGAGATAGAACATGTAGAATTACGACGACTAGCTGAAACGTAGATGCATTTTGAGCTCTTTTTCCTCTTAACTCACTAATCTTCTTTGTAATGTCTGCAACTACGTTTCCTACCAGATTCATATCCGCGCCTTTGTATATTGACGTTGAAACTATATCGTTTCCATTTGCGATAATATGATGTCCAGCTTCAATTGAGAATAATTGAAAACATATGGTCTGATCGATTCTGTTTTTAATTCTGTTTTTTAATCCGTCAATGAATACTTGGATTGTGCCAAAATTACTTCTCATCACTGCCTGAAGTGCTTGGCCCATAGAGCCTACAGTAGATAGCAATTGACCAAAATGAAGTATGAATGTTGGATACCATTCTGTATATGTGGCAATCTTTGATTCTTGCTTTTTTGCAATTATTCCTGGATATAGCAAAGGTATTCCACCTAATCCAATTGCAAGAATGGGTGGTATCATGTTTGTTAATAAAAGGACTGCTGAAACTCCAACCGTCCCAAATATTCCGATATACATCTTCATTCTAAATTTTTTCTCAATAGCATCATCAGTATGGGCCAACACATCTCTTGGGAACATGAAAAACATCATTGCAACAAAAACTGCCATTCCTGCCCCTGTACCCATCATTGAAATTATCAAAATTGTTTCTGAATCACCAAAACCCATTAGCATACTCATAATTGAATTTGCAGAAATCATAAATGATGCAGTAGACATTAAAGTGTAAAACATTTCTGAAAATAGTTTTTGTGTTTCAAGATTTGCCTCATATCTGATGGAATATGATGCTAAGGAATTTTTTAATTCATCCCTAAAAAATGTCTTCAAATCATCACCTAATCTTACAACTTGAGATAATTTTACTAGGAGTAGCTTTGTGGGATCATCTTTTTGATTTGAAACTTTTCTTCCCATCATTTCACATGCAGAAGCTAAACCATATGACCACCCCACACCTAATCTATAGGTGTCTCTAAATGCTTCAGAATATTTTCCATATTTTGAATCTTTTCCGGTTTTAAAAAGTTCTACTGCTCCAATTTCTCCTGTTGAAATACAATATAGTAAACCAATAAAATATACAAAATTTTCATCTACCTTACTTCCTGATGCAAACATGTTTTTTACATCTTTGACTTTGTTTACCATCATTGCTCATCAAGCTCCTTGAGATATTCTTCTAATCCAATTTCATTACAATGTGAAATTGCATTGAATACATCATAATAATTGAAAATTTTCTTCTCCATCATTTTTTCTAAAATTTTTGCCCTTAGCTCTAGTTCGTCATATAATTTTCCTTCATCTTTCTTTTTCATACCTCTTTTTTCTAAAACTTTTGAAATGAATAGTGCACTACTTCCCTTTCCTTTGAATCTTACAGTATCTGTTCCTGCATCCCAATCAAATACTGGAATGAACATGACATTACCATCATTTGAAATTCCTAAAATTTCATTAATTGATAAAACACGACGCACCCTTTTGCCTTCGGGATTAAGAACTGCACCCTGGAATAGTGCCAGATTTAGATTTTCCATGTATGTCTTTGGAATGTTGATTGGATCATTTGAGAGTCTTTGAATAAGAGGAACCATTCCTGCTGCGTGAAATGTTGCAATTACTGGGTGACCTGTCTGCATGGCAGAAAATGCCACGTTTCCTTCAGCTCCTCTGATTTCTCCTACAAGAATATAGTTGGGTCTTTGTCTTAATGCTGCTTTTAGAAGATCATCCATTGTTACACTAGAAGCTGCATTTCCTGTATTCCTGGTGGCTTCTGTAATCCAGTTGTTATGAGGTAAAGTTAACTCTGGTGTATCTTCAATTGTTACTACTTTCCAATTTGCTGGAATGAATGCAGTTAATCCCATCAAGGTAGTTGTTTTTCCTGATGCAGTCTCACCATTTACAAAAAGACTCATCCCTGCTTCTAACATCATCCACAAATAAGCAACTTCAGTGAAATTCATGACACCTGATGTTAGAACTTGAATAATTGATAATGGTGTACTAGCAAATTTACGTATTGTTGCATTCGTTCCTTTTCTACTGATATCTTTTCCAAACACAATATTGATTCTGGAACCGTCAGGCAGTGTTGCATCTACTACTGGCTTTGCATGAGATATTGTTTTTCCAAATTGCTCTGATAAACTAATAATTAACTCATCAATTGCATCCACACTAAGAAAAACAGGAACTTTCAAAGTCCCAAATGCCTTGTGAATAATATACATGTTACCGGCACCAATAATTGAAATGTCTTCCAGATTTGGATCATTTAGAAATGGATCTAAAAGACCTGTGCCTGCACGTTTTTGAAGAAAATGATATTTTAAATCACTCAATTTTTTTGCTTCGACCGGAAATGTTTTGACTGTAAAAGGATCTCCCAATTTTGTATAGTCTACAGCAGTTGACGATGAGACTAATGTTTTGTTGAGATAATTATCAACCATGTTGAATCTTTCTGTGATTTCTACTGGTGGATCTAGACCACCAGCTTTTGCAGCAAATACTTTGTCTGCAAATTCCATTAATTCTCTATCAGGCTCATCAGGCTCAATTATGACATATTCGTTATATCCGTCATCAGAAGTAGTATGTGGATTTATGTGAATGAATGTGTCTTCTGCTACAGAATAAATTAAATTTGGCTCTTTCAGCTTTTTGTGCTCTGCCTTTAACTCTTCAGAGAAAAGAGGGAGAGGATTCCCTTTGCCTTGATATGTTTCTAGATAGTTTTTGAGATATGGTTTTTCCTTAATTTTTGCAACAAATTCTGCATCATTAATCTTTGATAAGTCAAAAACCATTCTCTCACCTATGCGTTAGCCATTGATACTGGGACAATCTTTATGCCAAAAATCAAATCTACTTCAAATGCAAAACCTGCTTCAGGAGTATCTGCAGCACCTAGTAATTTTATAATTTTTAGAGTTTTGACTTCTCTGTCTCCCACTACCACAGTTCCTAATTTTAGATATACATCTGCAGTTCCCACTACTGCAGTATTCGTTGCTTCTGAAAAATCAGATGAATGACTTGTGATTATCACTGTTTTGCCTTTTGCAACAATTTCTTTACAAAATGAAAGAAAGTCTAAAATTGATTCATTTTTAGAATTATTGACCATTGGTGAAATTGAGTCTATGATGACACCGTCTACTTTGTCTATTTTTTCTAAAATAAATTCTTTAATCGCAGGTAGTATTCTCTCCGTATTTTTCTCAGACCATTTTGCATCTTTGATGTACATTGGAACAAATATCAGTTGACTGCGAACAAAAGGTTTTGAAAAATTAAATGTAATTGATTTCATTTTTTGAATATGTTGTTTTACTGTGTTTTCAATTACACAAAGGAGGCTTTTTTTTGTTGTTAGCAATCCATTCATTATTTGGGCTGAGATTGCACTTTTTCCCGTACCGTGAGCTCCTTCAATAAATACAAGTGATGGTGATGGAATCCCTCCTCCAAACTGTCTATCTATTTCTTCATTTCCTGTAGAAATAATATTAAGCATAAGTACACCTCAAATTGAACACAAGCAACCTACGAGAATTTTCTATTAAAGAAAATGTTTGACTTTTTTGAACAGAACTTAGACTAATTTTGTTTCTTTTACTACAACCCCATTATCTGTTGAAATAACTACTATCATTGTAGTACCACTCTGCAATACTCTGCTTATCGTACCTTCAATTATTATGGATTCCCCTTGATTAATAATTTCAGGATCTATCACATCATTAGTGAATAGGGTAATACACCATTTTCCTACTCCACATACATCTGCATATTCTAAACTTTCGGTGTATGTTGTCCCACCACTATCATATGTAATGATCATGTCGAATTTGTCATATGCCCATAATTTCTCAATTCCTGTGTTTGTTATGCCTATTGTAAATGTGGAAGCAGGAGCAGCTGTAATTATGGAATCAATTGTGAATAAAGTTTTCAGTATTTTATTTTCCAAATCCGATGTTTCAGTAGTTGCATCAGAAAACAATGCAGCTTGATCTGTAAATCCTCCAAATGTGAATATCACATATGTAATACCAAACATGATAATTCCGCCACTAATTGCATTACTTAGACCCATTTGAAATCCTCCTAAGATACGGAGAATATGTGATCATTTGATTCTCCATTTGATATTGTGAGTTGAATCAAATATGATGTGGAAGTTTGTAATGCCGAATCATCTTGTAATTGGATTTGTATGGTTTCCCCCTGATTCCATACTGAGCTAGTATTGGTACTACCTTCAAAACTCCATTGTGGAGTTGAACCTGTTGAATAGCCGACATAATTTACTGCAGTAATCGGCCCAAAATACACATCGACTGAATTTAATTCTCGAATAGGGGTTAATCCTGTATTTTTTATCCAGGCATTCACTGAAGTACTATTTATCTTACTTACGTGAATAATTTCAAATTTGCTTAACATTTTGTCTTTTTGTGCTTCTGTATTTGCCGTGTAATACCCTTCAAACGTGCCTACCTTACTAACTACAATACCTGTGATAAGTCCTGCAACTACGATTGATGCTATAATTAAAATTCCCTCACTAATCATTCCTGATGACATTAGTTCACCTCATTTTCAATTGTTTTTGCCAACATCTTCTCCATATCTGATTTTTCTTCATTATCTTTGGGATTGTCGGTTGAATTATTTTTTTTATCGATAAATTGTTTTAATTGCTTCTCATCAATTGTAATATTCAAAGTTTTACAGTGTACTTTTGCTAACTCAAACACTTCTTCTGGAACGAAATCTCTTGATAATTCATCTACTAGAGTAATGACATCTTCAGGTAAATTTGAATCTTCTTCAACTTTTTGCACAACTGGTTCTTGCACAACTGGTTCTTGCACAACTGGTTCTTGCACAACTGGTTCTTGCACAACTGGTTCTTGTTTTTGTGAATCTGATTTATTGGAATCTGTAGTGCTTGATGGTTTTTGGACTAATGCATCAACATCAATTGTCTGAATATTTTCTTTAAACGGTGCATCTTCCTTCATAAAGTTTAGCGGATTGTTCATATCTGTAGTCAACAATTTGATATCAGTTAATGTGCTCTCAAAAGAATTTGAAAGAATCTCTACTTCTTCTTTAACTGTAGTAAGATCTTGCTTAAACTGGTCAAAATCTGTTTTTAGGGTCTGTATATCATTTTCAATTGGCTCCATTTTCTCCATTATAATTAATTCTGTGTCTGAGTTATCTAGTGAAGAATCTGAATAACTATCATCTGTATTTGCTTCTGCTCCTGCCAATAATGCCTCGATTTCTGAATTTCCTCCTGTACTTTCTTCGGATTTTCCTCCCTCCTCTGTTTTTGCTATCATTGCATCGATCTCAGAACTTTTCTTTTCTTTTCCTCCCTCCTCTGTTTTTGCTAGCAATGCTTCCATTTCTGACATTCCTGAATCTTTGTTTGAGTCTGCACCTGATAGCAAAGCATCAATCTCAGAATTTCCAGCAATTTCGGAATTTGTTTCTTCAATTTGATTTCCAGTTTCAACTTTGGAATTATTTTTATCACTCCCCTTTCCTTTAATGGAGATGTTTTTTACTGATAAATTTTTGATTGATAAATTTTTTAAATTAATTTTTTTAAAATTTATTCCAACTACTACAGCAACTAGTGGTAAAACTAAAGTAAAAAGAACATATTGCTCATCAAATAGATATTGGGGAAACATTTCATAAAGTACAAGAAAATACATTGCGAATCCTAAAAAAATTATTAATTTTAAATTGCTTTCACTAATTTTTATTTTAGAAAAAATAGTTGATGGGTGGAGCATAAAAAACTCTCCTATCCCAAATCTACTACATTAGTTGTGATTGTTGGAACTTGTCTTTCTACAGTTAACGCTG